>NZ_JBFRIY010000041.1:0-138989 GCF_041468565.1 Shewanella sp. 10N.286.54.B9 | reverse complement strand
CGCCGTGAATATATCCCTATAGGCTCTACTAAATCATCCATGATTTAGAAGCTTGCACAGCTCAACCCAGGTGAGTACCTAGCAAGCCCATGGTAGTCGTTAACTCGTTTTTGGACAACAATGGCTTAGAGTATTCAGTCTAAGTTGACTGGTGTTGATTAGAAAAAGTATCTCAAACTTTCATGAAGGCCATCCTTAACTAATCCCGCCATAACAGTGGCTAATTATTTCACTGCCAGTATTATATTTTCCTCAAAGCCTATGGGTGTCCACAATTATTGAACGTGTAAATCTCACAACTCAAACAACTTTAATCATTATAAATCAGAGTATTAAAACGCTTAAAAAGAATATCAAACTCAACTAGTCGCCGAAGGATAAATCACTCTTTTTATCGTGCCTGTCTATGTTGTTTCTAAATGAACCGCCCTGTGCGGAGCCGCATGCAGGGTGGTGTGGGGGTTGGAGGCTAGATACCTCCGACTACCCGATTAGGCGCATTCTATACCAAATGTCGTAGTTCCTGTGTTGACTTTTATGCCTTTTGCTGATGTAATTACATCATGTATATACATCAATGAAAGGTTTTCATATGCAACATTGCGCCTTTACGACCGTCAGAAAAGCGAACCGTGTGCTTTTTCGCCGGTATCAGGAGGCTTTGACTCCAACTGGAATCAGCATTGTACAGCTATCAATACTAAGGGCTTTGGAACGGCATGGCCCACTACCACTAGTGAGACTCGCTGATGATCTTGCAATGGAGCGAACATCACTTTACCGAACAATCACTCCATTGGTGGAAGCCTGCATGATCGACCTTTCAAAGGCAGAAAGCGGTAGAACTAAAATTGCTGAGTTGACATCAGAAGGACAAAAAACAATTGAGCGAGTAATGCCTTACTGGGCAAAAGCTCAAGAACAAATTCTAAGCGAAGTCGGCGATGGAGACTGGCAGGCTGTACACAAGATGCTTAGTGCCATTGCTAATCTGAAATGTTAAGAGATAATCAAGATGATCAATAGAGCTGTTATAGCGTGGCTCCTGCTGGGGTTACTTTGGGGAACGAATTTTGTTTTCATCAAGTGGTCTACCGAGGTCGTCACGCCGATGCAGGTAGCGCTAGTTAGAGTAATAGCAGGATTCCTGACGGTCGGTGGGTACGCGCTATTAAAAGGTCAGCTTGAGGTTAATCATCTGCGGCATACCGTACATTTTACTGTCATGGCTTGTCTAGCGGCAGCACTATATTTTTATGGCTTCGCAGAGGGTACAGCGCTATTAGAGTCTGGACTTGCTGGTGCTGTTAGTGCTTCAATTCCATTGTTTTCACTAGTGGCAGCAATTATTTTCCTTTCCGATGAAAAATTAACACTAAATCGAGTTGTCGGCTTAATGATCGGGCTCGTAGGTATGATCCTTATTACTAATCCCTTCTCATCTAAAACAGGTGAATTTCTCCTCGAAGGCGTTTTGTGGATGACACTTGGATCTTTTAGCCTAGGCGTATCATTTGTGTATGCTCGCAAGTTTGTTACTCCTCTAAAACTTCCTCCTGCCGCGCTAACGACATATCAACTCGGATTTGCATCATTAATTTTGCTGCTTGTTACTGATAAATCAGGTTTAGAATCACTGCTCAGCGATACTGAATCTATGCTAGTACTCGTGGGCGGATTGGGACTAATTGGCACTGGGTTGGCTTATGTATTGTACTACTTTGTAATTGAAAAACTTGGAGCAGTCCGCGCTTCGGCTCTGACTTATGTACCACCGGTCGTTGCTCTCTTTCTTGGAGCAGCATTTCTTGGAGAAAATATCGGCATGATGGATTACATTGCAACGGTAATAATATTTACAGGAGTCATATTGGTAAACAAAAACACTCGAAAAACCAAGGGCACTGAATAACCGCCTAACAGCTTATTCATTAGTCGCTCGATAACGTTCTTAGCAACTGGTTAATTTTTTAACAAGCTATCACTGCTAAGGTATTGCTGTAAATGGATAATTTTTAATTTTAGGCTACATAAACGCCCTTATTGAGTGCGGAGAAAGAGAGCTTAAGTTGTTCTATGGGTCCGTGTATCACTTTTTTACATTTTTCATAAGGCTGATTTTTATAGCTTTTGTGAAATGTTTAAAAATTATCGATGCCTAGCAGGATAGTTTTTGGCATCTTTATTTGCGCCATAATGGGCGTTCTTCGCTTTCATCTGAGCTTCATAACTCTGCATGCTACAGGGCTGGCTATGAAACCGAAGGCCTCTACTCCATCTTCACTTGGTGTTTAAGTGTTAATACTTAGCAATAGTGCTTTAGCTTCAACTGTTTTAACATAAGTTCATGAGTTTAAACGTATTTTAGTGAACTCGCAGAACCAGATCTCCCCCGTTGGAAATTTTGCTTTTTAAATTTCGCCGGGGCGCTGAGGATTCACTAAAGGGGACAAGCGCTTTCCCCTTTGGTTCTGGTGTGGGCGAAGCGCCACGACTTTGATTTAGACTTGGTTTTGAATTAAAAATAATAGCCATTAGTAATGGTAGCTAACTAATTTTGGGGCAAAAGTTAGTTTCAAAAACTTACAGAACACACCAACTCCCCATCGGAGTTGCCGAAATACGTTGAAGACTTTTCATAAACCAAAGTCCGTAGTGCCCACACGGATGTGGGTATAGCTTTCGCGGGACAGGCCGTTCTTTGGCATCCATGCCACCGCGGCATTCGTAAATCCATTCACAGCAGATGTCCCATCGGAAGCGTTAGACTATTTTGAATAAGTGCGAGGGAGACAACTTCGTCTGGGGCGCTGAGGGATTGCCAAGGGGCACAAGCGCTTTGCCCCTTGGCTCGGGTGTGGGCGAAGCGGCACGACTTTTCTTTTACTTAAAATGAAAGCAAAGCTTCATGGACGTAACTTGGATTGGGGCATTTCCGCGTTAAGCACCAAACCGAAAGGGTCTAAACTAAATCACTAGTTAACCTGTGTAGGCACGGCCGTGACCGTCTATGACAGGGATGTCATGGCTGCGCTTACTGGGATGTATTTATAGCGTGTCATGGCAGTGTCTGCACATGCGGTCGTTCATTCACATTTGAGCCTTAGGGATATGTCATAATGATGTCGGGAATATCATCGACCATATATTCACGACATTCGGGCATCCTGTTCAACAGCCACTGCTGGCGATGAAATACACCTTTATCCAATGGTAAACACTTTTGGCAAAACAAAGTTGGCGCTAACGGTTAGATCCGGTTAATAGCGGGCATAACGACTGGCAAGATCGTCTTGTTGCTTCTGTTCTTGCCGCTCTAAGTGGGCTTGTTGTTGCTGTTTTCGCTCTTGATATAGCCACTTAATCCCCTGCTGGCGACCAAGTTGTTGGCGCCACAAGTTATCCATTCTTTGATGTTCTTGCTGCAGTAATATCTGTTTTCGAGTGAGCTGTTTTTGCATGGGGGCGATGGTTGCTATCATCTGGGCGCTGTTTTGTAGGGTAATAGGCGACAGTGCGTTGCAACTAAGCTCGGTATACTCTTTGACCATCTGGCTTAATAGCTGCTTTTGTTGGGACACGGAGTCAATGCGGTATTGTGCTTCACTGCGCTGTTGTCCTAACTGACCGAGCTTCTTTTCCTCTTGCTGGCAAAGTCTTAATAATTGCTTCATGACGGCTCCGTGTTTGCGGATTTATAGCCCATGCTAGTCACTAGCTGAGCGAGTGCATCAACACTGTGTGCATGGTCTGCTGCAACTGAAATGGGTTGCTTTAGAAAGGTTGCCATGTGCGGGTAAGCACTGACCGATAGATCCATTTCTGGATCATGCCCGGCTTGATAGCCGCCAAGCGGCAGCAGATCCCGTATCTCGTTATAGCGGCTATTAATGTGCCTAAACCACTGCCCTTGATGCAGCGTTTCTTCACTGGCAACTTGGGTCGCTAGTCGACTTACCGATGCGGCAATATCAATCGCAGGGAAGTGTCCCTGCTCGGCCAGTTTTCGGCTGAGTACAATATGACCATCTAGAATCGCTCGTGCTGAATCGGCAATCGGATCTTGTTGATCATCACCCTCAGTCAGTACGGTATAGAACGCAGTTAGGGTACCTGTAGGGTGTTGGCTGTTGCCTGCCATCTCTACCAAGCTTGGTAGCTGGGCGAACGCCGAAGGCGGATAGCCTTTGGTGGCGGGTGGCTCACCTAAACTCAAGGCTATCTCTCGTTGAGCTTGGGCGTAGCGAGTCAATGAATCGACCAGTAGCAGTACCTGTTTGCCTTGATCGCGATAGGCTGCAGCGATTTGATGACATAAGCGCATGGCGCGCATACGCATCAGTGGTGTGGTGTCTGCAGGGGCGGCAACCACAACCGCACGTTTACGTCCCTCCTCTCCGAGAGAGTCGTCGATAAACTCACGAACCTCTCTGCCACGTTCACCAATCAAACCAACAACCACGACATCGGCTTCGGTGAAACGGGTCATCATGCCTAATAGGACACTTTTACCGACTCCTGAGCCTGCAAAAAGCCCAAGGCGTTGTCCACGGCCAACCGGGAGTAGCGCATTAATTGCTCTAATGCCCACATCGAGTGGTTCTTTGATTGGTTTACGTAATAAGGGGTTGGTGGTTTTAAATTGTAGCGGCACATGGGGCATATGCTTGATACAGCCGAGATCATCTAGTGGTTGGCCAAGGCCATTTAGCACTCTACCGAGTAAACCTTGGCCTGAAGGGATTTGGTAGCGCCCTTCAATTGGCATCACACGCGCCCCAGGCATCAGGCTATGTGTCGGTTCGATTGGCATTAAGCACAGGGTATCTTTGTAAAAGCCGACGACTTCAGCTTCTACTCTGTGGTTGTCTCGACATTCGATATAACAGCGATCGCCGGTACCTAGTTGGCAACCTACTGCTTCGAGCAGCAGGCCATTAACTCGCGTTAAGCGACCATAAACCTGTGCGACTGGAACGCTAGGCCAGTCAAGAATATTACTATGCAGTTTCAACCTGAGCCTCAGTGAGGGTGACATTGTCAGCGACAGTTTGTTGCAGATGTTCTTCTACTTGTGCCATGCAGGTGTTGAGTCGGGTTTCAACAGAGGCATCTGCATCTGATGTGTCACTCACAATGCGGCAACCACCGGCACTAATGCTGGCATCAGCCACTAGGCTCCAATCTTGGATCTTATCGGCAGCTAATTCGCGGAGTTTGTTGACGGCACTCGGTTCTAAATGGATCTTCACTTCGGTGGGATCATCAGGCAAGGCGGCTAATGTCTCTTCGACTAAGCCGAGGATCTGTTGTGGTTGCAAGGTTAATTCACAGCGGATGACTTGCAGTGACACACGTTTTACCAGTTCTAAAATCAAAGATTGCTGCTGGCTGACTTGCTGGGCGTGGCCCTCTTCAAGCAGTGACTTAAGTGCGCCTAGTGGGGCAATGATATTATTGAGATCGGCGTCTATGCTGTCTTTGCCTTTTTGCTGACCCTCAATTCGACCTTGATTAAAGCCGGCGGCGTAACCTGATTGGTGCCCCTCTTCGGTGCCAGACTCAAAGCCAGCTTGGTGACCCTTTTGCACCCCTTCGTCATAACCTTTATCAAAGGCTTGCTGAAAGTCCTGCCAGCTACCTTCACTTTGCTCTTGGCTATTTTCAGGAGTGATTAGCGGCGAGAAACGATGCTTGCGAGCATGATCGCCGGTCAGTCTCCAGTGTGGTTGCTGTTTTCCGATAGCACTAGTCATTAATCAACCACCTGTTCTTCAAATAATTGCAGCTCGATATCGCCTTCATCCATCATCTGTTTGGCAATTTCCATTATCTCTTTACGAGCAGCAATTGCTTGGCTTAATGGAATCGTACCAATAGCTTCTATCTGGGTTTCGATTGCCGAAGACATACGCTTAGGCAAGGCTTCAAGTAGTGCTGACTTAAGTTCAGCATCAATTCCTTTAAGCGCCAGAGCAAGCACATCTGCGGGCACAGCGGCCATGATATCTTGTAGTGTTTCAGCTTTTTGTCGGCCAAGAATAATAAAGTCGAACATATTATCGGCGACGTTATTAGCGAGCTGTTTATCATGCAGTTTTATCATCTCCATCAGCTGCTCTCTATCACCATCGAAACGGTTGAGAATGTCAGCCACTTGGCGAATACCACTGACTTGAGTGTGGCTCTTCTCCATAGCCATCAACATGCAGCGTTCAACGAGTTGGCGTAGCTCATCAACGACTTCTCGATCGAGATCCCCTAGCTGAGCAATACGCACGAGCACTTCATCTTGGCCGGCTTCCGGTAAACCTTGCAGCACCTGGGCTGCGCTTTCTGCTGGAAGTAGCCCTAATAATACCGCTTGCAATTGGCTGTGCTCATTAGAGATCTCATGGGCGAGTAGTTGAGGATCGACCCACTCTAACCGTTTGACTAGGGTTTTAATTTCGTCGCCATAAATACTGTCGATAAGACTCTTTGCCACCCGGTCGCCTAATGCCAGGTCGAGGGTTTTCTGTAAGTAAGATCGTGATGCGCGAGCGATACCTGACTGCTCCTGGTAGCGTTTGAAAAAACGCCCCAACACTGCTTCTGCCTCATGTTGAGTGATGCTAGAGAGGCGAGCCATCTTGTGGCTCAGGTGTTGTACGTCATTGCGATCTAAGTGCGCCATGACATGGGCCGCACCTTTTTCTCCCATGCTAAGCAGTAACATGGCGGCTTGATCTAGGTTATCCATCTTGATTACGGGGTCGCTATTATTCACAGTTCGGGCTACCTATGTTCAAAGCTAAAATACGATTAGATAAAGTGGCATCGCGCTTAGGGTTAATGCTCATCTTTGTCACTGATCCAATGGCCAATCACTTCTGCCACTCTTGCGGGCTCTTGATTTGCAAGCAAGCTTAAGTGTTCCATCTTGACTGCCAGTGGTGAGCCTGCTGCTGGTAGGCCGATATCTGAGTTCCAATCTCCGTGGCTTGGGTCTTTGTCTAGCCCCATTAATTTGTCGGCTAAAGCTTGTGGGTCGTCTTGAGTGCTCGCTTTACGATCAAGCTCGGTAGCGGCAAGCTCTGCTGGTGGAATGCGCTTTGGCTCTATAGTGGTAGCATCATCTTTGAGGTTATATTCAACGGTGCGCGTAAGGTGTGAAACCAGCGGTCGTAGAACAAAAATGATCATCCCCAGACCTAAGATTGCGCCAATAAAGTAACGTAAATAAGCTTGGTAGCTTTCACCTTGCCACCAAGGCATGGGCTCAAATTGTGCGACGGTGATAGGTGCAAATTCAAAGCTATTGATACTGAACTGATCGCCTCTCGCTTGAGAGAAGCCAATGGCATCTTGCACCATGCTACTGAGTTGATCGAGTTGTGGTTGAGTCCAGCCTGTTGTGCCTGCTGCTTGGCTATTGAGTAGTACAGAAACCGATAGATTTTCGAGTTGCATCTGTTGAAAACGGGTATGCCTTACTGAGCGACCCACGTCGAACTGCCTACTCTCTTTTTGGTTGATATTACGACGATTATTACTCTCTTCCGCTGCGGCTGTTGGTGGCTGGTTGCTCAATGCGCCAGGAATACCCAGTGCCATGTCGGCATTGGTTTCATTGCTGCTTTGATTTTCTTGGGTTACCACTGTTACCGGATCAAGTGACTCTTTGGTCTCTTCAACTTGGTTAAAGTTAACCTTGGCAGAGACCTGTACTTGGAAGTTGTCTTGACCCAGTATCGGTTGCAACATGCTTGAGGCACGGCCAATCAAACTTTGTTCTAACTCTTGGGTGTATTTAAGTTGTCGGTCTCTAGCTTGGGTAATGTCTTGGTTGGCACTGATACCGGCACTCAAATGGTTGCCGTTTTGGTCAACAACTTGTACTCGCTCAGGTGTCATGCCTGTCACACTGCCTGCAACCAAGTTGACGATAGACTCGATGTTTTCAGGTTGAATATTGCTGCCTGAGTAAAGGTCTAGCATCACCGACGCTGAGGGCAGTTCTGGCTGCTGACGAATAAATAGGGTTTTCTTTGGTATCGCTAAATGGACTCGTGCACTTCTTACCGCTTTAAGTGCCATGATGGTGCGTGATAGCTCACCTTCTAAACTGTAGCGGTATTTGGCTTGCTCCATAAATTGGCTGGTACCGATACCTGAGTTTTCTAATGAATCCATGCCTGATGGAACTTTAGCTTTAACACCGCGAGCTGCAAGTAGCATACGTGCTTGGCCGAGTTTGTCTTCAACAACCAGCACTAAACCACTGCTCGCATCGAGGCGGTAACTGATCCCTTCAGCCTCTAATACTTCAATGATTTGCGCGGTATCAACATTTTCTTGGTTACCGTATAAAGGACGATAACCTTGGCTGGCACTCCACAACATCAATACAATGACACAAGCTGCTACGATGGCAAAAACCGCAAGTACGGCTGCTTGGCGGTCACCACGATTAAAATCTCGCCATTTATCTTTGAGAGTATTGAGAGCTGCATTATTGTTTGCCGGTTCAGGTGTGGATGCCTCGGCTGTTATAGTTGTCGACATAGTCTAGTTATCCTTCCCCGAAAATATCACTTGAGTTTTTAGGTGGTAATGTCTGCTTTGATTTTGTTTTATTTGCATCATTAGATTGGCATCTTCATGACGTCATCGAATGCTTGCACTAAGCGGTTTCTAATTTGAATCATGGTTGAAAACGATAGGCTAGCTTTTTGCGAAGCAACCATTACGCCCACTAAGTCATCACTTGCCCCACTGTCTACCGCGCGCATTAGTGCTGAAGAGGCATTTTGATCGGCATTTATCGCCGCCACTTTATTTTGCATGAGATCGGTAAAAGAGGGCGCTTCTAAGCCTGAATCTGCTGGGTTTGGGCTGATTTTGATTGCTCCCTTAGCCATCTCGCTGTGGACACTAAGTTGTTGCATCATTGAATCGGCGCTTATTGAAATTGCATTGGACATGAGTTTTCTCTTCTTTGAAAAGTGGTTAAGCCGCCTGGCCTATTTCTGCAAGGATCTGATCAATATCAATGCCTTCTTCGCGCATCTGTACCAGCTTGTAGCGGAGGGCTCTTGTGGTCATTCCCAATGAGGCAGCAGTTTGATTGCGATGACCATTGTGCTGTCTCAGGGTGTCGATGATGTATTGAAACTCAGCGCGGCGCTTCGATGCTTTAAGGCCTTGCTCACTTTGCTCTGCATAAGGTTGAGCATCTTGATCGACTAGGCCAAGTTCGGCTGCCTGCAATGCTTGGCCCCTGCGCATCACCAAGGCTCTTTGAATAGTGTTCTCTAATTCACGCACATTGCCAGGCCAGTTGTGACTGAGCAATAGGCTTCGAGCTTGTTCGCTGAAGTAGCAAGTCTGCTCGCCAGCGAGCATTTTGTATTTTTGTAAAAAGTGCTCTGCTAGCGGTAAAATATCTTCTCGGCGCTCACGTAAAGGTAAAATTTTCAGTGGTAGTACATCTAAACGATAGAAGAGATCTTCTCTAAATTGACCATTTTGAACTGCACTGCGTAGGTCTTTGTTGGTGGCTGCAATAATTCGAATATCCAATGCAATCGATTTGTGCCCCCCTAGACGTTCTACCTCTCGTTCTTGCAGTACTCGCAGTAACTTGGCTTGTAGTAGCAGTGGCATTTCACCGATTTCATCAAGCAGCAGCGTACCGCCATTAGCCATCTCGAACTTACCGGGCTGATCGCTCATTGCGCCGGTGAAGGCACCTTTAACATGACCAAATAGTAGAGACTCCAAAATGCTCTCAGGTATTGCTGCGCAGTTGATGGCAATAAAAGGTTGTTTGGCTCGATCGGAATGGCGGTGGATATAACGCGCTATCGGTTCTTTTCCGGTGCCACTTTCGCCCGTTAATAACACGGTTGCTTCAGTAACTGCAGCGCGATGGGCTAGCATCAACAGCTGACGACTTTCAGAAGCGACGCTAACAAGATCATTCTCTGGCAACTCGATACGACGTAATCTGTGCAGCAGAGAACTGAGTTGTTCGTCATCAATGGGTAACAGTAAGTAATCTTGTATACCCGATTGCATGGCGATGCTGGCAAGTTCAGTTTGTTCTGGGTTAAGTAAAGCAACTTGATGTTTGCCCGGATACTGGCGTAAGCGTTGAGCGACTTCACGATTGTCACAGTTAGACAAGTTAACCAAACTTAGCCACGGCTGATGCTGGCTATCTTGCTGCCAAAGGTTGAATCCTTGCAGCGCCAATTTTGTTTGGCTTGATTCTGGCAAGTCAGAATCGACAAATCTTAAACTCGAACGGTTCATAGGGATGCTCCCGTAGTAGAGGCCGTTTGAGATTTCACTAAACGAATCGATACTCGGCGATTTAACTCTCGCCCTTGACGGCTATTGTTACTGGATATTGGTGCGCGGGTACCATGGTGTCTGACTTGGATCATCTTTGCGGGGACACCAAGCTCGATGAGCATTGAAGCCACTTCATCGGCACGCTCTTTACTCAGAACTAAGTTGGCGATGCGATCGCCAGAAGCATCAGCATGCCCATCGATAAGCACCTCTGCAATTGAGTGGTCAGCTTGTATGTAGCGATATACCGCGAATAGGTCTGTGCTTTGGGCTGAATTGAGACGGCTTGAGCTGGTATCAAACATGAGATCTAATCGGCGTACGTAACTGAAAGGTTTCGGCAGTAGTTTTTGTCTACATAAACGAAATTGATTGGCGACGGCTTTGGTTGCAACCGGCGCCGAGTCGACGCTGTACTGGCTACCATCATTGACTGATACTGTCACTTTCCAAGCCAAGCCCTGCTCTAGTGCTTCCAAAAATGGAGCGATTGATTGCTGACTACGAGCCTGATTTCCGTGCCACTTGAGTGATGTTGCAGCTACTGGAGTCGAGTGTTGACTTTTCCAGGCTGGATAGGTGACCGATGCCTGGCTTGAAACGTCGTGCATGTTAAGCCAGTCGGCCGCTAATGTGAGTGCCAAGGGCTCTCCAGGCATGGCGGTCAGCGATAATGAACCAAAGCTTTGGACATTATGGGTGATAGAGCAACCAAAGACGTCTCCTGCAAATAACCATTGTGCTTGCTCTAGAGGAGTTTGGTAGTTTGTTGTCACTGCCACAGCACTATTTATGAGAGATATATAAATAACTAATGAGCAGTTTAATATATAAGCTAGTGGTTTCAATTGTTAATAACCCTCAGTTAATTCTCTTTGGCAATTTTTGTTTTTATTTTGATTTGATTCTTAAGGTTGCCAATTAAACACGCAATGAACAAACATGTAAAACATTTTGTTCTATTTATTATGAAATTTATATTCATACTATCGATTAATTCAATATTTTATTTTTTAATAATTGAAATGTGCAGTGTAATTATATACAAAGTGTAACAAAGCTAGTTTTTCCTTTAGTGGTTCGTTGGCGGCATATGGCGCTTTTCATTGTTTTTATGATGTTTTATTGCGTAATGCAGGTTTTTTGTGGAGAATTTGAAAAAAATGAAAATAAAATTAAAGTTTTTATGAATACGGTCGCTTTAATTGCGAATTAAAAAATAAAGTTTGAGCCATTTTTTAATTTAGATCTTTTGAGTTTTAATTGTCGCTATTAAATATTACTATGTGTTCCTGTATTTAATTGCCGCGCCATTAAGTTGTCATTAGTCAATTAAATAACTATTAGCTAGTTGCTGTCGGATATTTGGCAGTATTCTTTGTTACAAGGTTTATAATGAAAACAACCGCAAAAGCAAAGCTGGTGAAATTATCTCACAACGTTGAGGTAAGGCCTGTTGCCTTATTAAAGGAAAAGTTAGCTAGAAGCCGTTTATTGATACAGCTAACAGATAGTCAGCGGCCTATGATGGATGCCGTCAATGAGCTACTGAACCCAATCATTCGCCAAGGGCATCATGCATTGTCTCAGGTATCGCTATCGGCTAAATCTGAAACTGTAGTGCCAGAGCTACACCATGCTTGGTTCTTGCTGAGTTATCAGCGTGTAGAGCTAGGCTGGTGGAAAATAGACAAGTGCACCTTAGATCAGTTGGCAAGTGGTTATTACGGTAGCTTTTCTAGCGCGCCTAAATCGCCGTTGCGATCACCAAGCCAGTCAGAGTTTCGTCTGGTAAAAAGATTGATGTTGGCAGCGATAAATACCTTACCTGTTGCCCAGATTGATGCTGAAGAGTTAGAACTTGAACTGGTCACTAATACCACCCCGATAAAAGCTCCTGTGTGTTGCGAGTTAAATTTCCCCAAAGCGCATAGTGGACCTGGGATCAGCTTCTATTTGGCCGAGCACCTTTTAGGCTTGATGGCTGAACAACCGAGTCAGTATCAGGCCGACCCGGCTTTAAATGAGAAGCTATCGAAAAGCCTTACACAACTTCCGTTTCGAGTCATGCTTGAGCTTGGGCAACAGAGTTTACCGGTAACGGGATTGCAGCAGCTTAAGGTGGGGGATATTTTGCCGATGAATCTGCACTCTCGCTGCCCTGTTACTGTGGGTAAGCGTCCTATCTTTTATGCCACCGTCCACGCTCATGAAGGGCAAATGGTTGCCAAATTGACACAAGAAGCCTTTCAATTAGAGGAACAATCCAATGGCTGAACAAAATATTTTGCAAGATGAAGACTTTCTACTTGATGACGAATTTTTCAATGAGAAAGAGGTGAGTAGCCAACCAAAGCCTAAAAAAGATATGTCTTTCTTCCATCAATTGCCGGTTCAGGTGACGTTAGAGTTGGCGAGTGCGGAGATGTCACTGGGTGAATTGACTCAGATGGGCGAGGGAGATGTGGTAGCTCTGGACCGAATGGTGGGTGAGCCGTTAGATATTCGAGTTAACGGCGCTTTACTCGGTCGCGGTGAAGTGGTTGAGGTGAATGGCCGATATGGAGTTCGCTTATTGGAAGTCGAAGCGATTAGCCTCACTGGAGCCAACGACTAATTATGTGGCGAGTCTTGCTTCTGCTACTCGTTGGTTTTTCCTCGGGTGCCCATGCTAATGATGGTTTTACATTATTTACGTTAGGTGATGGCGCTGAGGCCCAGTCGGTAAACGTAAAGCTAGAGATATTGGCATTGATGACAGTGTTAAGTTTCTTACCTGCACTGTTGATGATGTTGACTAGTTTTACCCGAGTGATCGTAGTGTTAGCCATTTTGCGCCAAGCTCTGGGGTTACAGCAGAGCCCGCCTAATAAGGTATTGATTGGTATCGCGCTAGTGATGACGATTTTTATTATGCGGCCAGTTGGACAAGCAATTTATGATGATGCATTTCTGCCGTACGATCAGGGGCAAATTGAGTTAACGGAGGCGGTGGTGAGGGGAGAAGTACCACTGCGCAAATTTATGTTAGCGCAAACCCGTGAGACCGACCTTGAGCAGATGCTTAAGATTGCTGATGAGCCAACCACATTAACAGCCGATGAGATCCCTTTCTTTGTGTTAATGCCTGCCTTTGTTTTAAGTGAACTAAAAACAGCGTTTCAGATAGGTTTTCTACTGTTTTTGCCCTTTTTGGTGATCGATCTGGTGGTTGCCAGCGTGTTGATGTCGATGGGGATGATGATGCTTTCGCCATTGATTATCTCGTTGCCGTTCAAATTAATGGTTTTCGTGTTGGTGGATGGCTGGTCTATGACGGTGAGCACCTTAGTGGCGAGTTATGGATAGCGGGTTTGAATAAGCGGCTTGATAGGTAAGGAAAATAGTTATGAGTACTAAGCAAGAGCAGCGAGATTCAATCTCTTTAGGTGAGCGTTTTTTCCTACTTTCTGGACTGGTGATGACAGGGTTAGTGATGGTGAATGACTGGCCGCTTGTGATTAACTTTTTGCTTCACGGAGCAGGGTAGCCATATGGATGTAAATGAACTGACATCAATGTTTGCTGAGGCCATTTTTTTGGTGGTGGCGATGGTTGGTGTACTCGTGGTTCCTGGGTTACTTGTGGGCCTATTGATCGCGGTGTTTCAAGCTGCCACCCAAGTGAATGAACAGACTCTTAGCTTTTTGCCACGACTGGTACTCACCTTGTTGATGGTGTTGTTCGCTGGCGAGTGGCTGTTGCAGCAGATCAGTGATCTGTTTCAGCGCTTATTCCTCAACATTCCCCATATTATAGGTTGATGAAGATGGCGCATTCTGCACTCATGTTGGCGGAGACTAGCGCCTAATGTTGTCGCTTACCGCGGTGCAAATTAGTAGCTTTATCGCAACTTTCTGGTGGCCTTTTTGCCGGATTATGGGGGCTTTCATGGTGATGCCTTTCCTCAGTAGCACCTATATTCCCGTCATGGTTCGCATTCTGCTGGCTATCAGCATTTCGGCACTGGTTGCCCCCATTTTGCCCCCTTTCCCGCAAGTTGATGCTATCTCGATAACAGCGTTATTTCTTGGTATTGAGCAGCTGCTCATTGGTTTTATGTTGGCTTTGTTTTTGACCATCATGATCCATGTGATGACCTTAGTTGGTGCCATTATGTCGATGCAAATGGGGCTGGCGATGGCAATCATGAATGACCCTGCAAATGGCGGCTCTAATCCTATTTTAGGCCAGTGGTTTCTACTCTATGGCACGCTACTTTTTCTGGCGTTAGATGGTCACCTTGTGGCATTGGGTATATTGGTTGATAGCTTTCGGTTGTGGCCAATTGGTATGGGGGTGTTTGAGCTTCCTTTAATGGGGTTGATAGGGCGAATTAGTTGGATTTTTGCGGCGTCGTTCATATTGGCGCTGCCTGCTGTACTGGCCATGTTAATGGTGAATGTCACTTTTGGCGTATTAAGCCGCGCGGCGCCTTCATTAAACGTATTTGCCTTGGGCTTTCCAATGTCGATGTTAATGGGTTTATTGTGTGTGTTCTTCTCCTTTAGTGGTCTACCCAGCCGCTATAGCGACTTATGCCTCGATGCGTTGTCGGCTATGTATCAGTTTATTGGTGGCGTGCCATGAGCAATAAAGACACAGGGCAAAGCAAAACGGAACAAGCCACGCCGCAGAAGCTTAAAAAGGCTAAAGATGAAGGCCAGGTCCCGCGTTCAAAAGACTTAGCTTCCACGGCGCTAATTATTGGTTGCTCACTGTTACTGACCACCAGTGCAGATTGGATTGCAGCTAAAGTAGCAAAAATGACCCGGACCAATATGTTACTGACTAAGGCGCAGTTGGATGAGCCTGGAATGATGACACGTCACCTAGGGCAGTCTCTATTAGAAATCTTAAACATTCTCGGGCCACTCTTTTTGATGGTTGCCCTGATTGCTATGGTGGCAGGGGCGATGCCCGGTGGGCCGGTATTCAATTTCAAAAATGCCAGCTTCAAATACAGCCGTATCGACCCTATCGCAGGCCTAGGGCGAATGGCTTCGGTTAAGTCATTAGTTGAGCTGGTTAAATCCATTTTAAAAATTGTGTTGCTGGTGGCGATCATGTGGTTTTTTCTTGAAAAAAACCTGCAAACACTGCTGACCTTTAATCAGTTACCAGTTGACGAGGCTGTATCAAAAGTTATCGATATGTTGTCACTGGGGATGTTGTTTCTGGGGCTTGGATTACTGCTTATCACCTTTATCGATGTGCCTTATCAATACTGGCATCACCATAAAGAGCTGAGGATGTCGCTGCAAGAGGTTAAAGATGAACATAAGCAGCAAGATGGTAAACCTGAAATTAAAGCGAAAATACGCCAGATGCAGCAACGTATTAGCCGTTCTAGAGCCGATATTTCAGTGCCTAAAGCCGATGTATTGCTGGTTAATCCAACTCACTATGCGGTAGCGCTTAAATATGACATCGATAAAGCAGATGCGCCTTATGTGCTGACCAAAGGCACTGATGAACTTGCACTGCATATGCGTGAAGTCGCTAAACGTCATGATGTGGAAGTGATTGAGCTACCGCCACTTACTCGCGCTATTTATTACTCGACTAAGGTCGATCAGCAGATCCCGGCGGCGCTATTTATCGCTATTGCCCATGTGCTTACCTATGTGCTGCAAATTAAAGCTGCCAGGCAGGGCCAACAGGCTAAGCCTGATCCATTACCGCACTTTTTTATTCCGAAAAATTTACGACACGACTAAAGGATATTTGATTTCATGAACTGGTTCTCGCGCACTTTTTCCGGCAGTCCAAGTTATATCGGTATTCCGATAATGCTTCTGACCATTCTAGCTATGGTGATACTGCCGTTGCCGCCATTCCTGCTGGATATATTGTTTACTTTTAACATTGTATTGGCTGTGATGGTGTTACTTGTTGGTGTATCCATCCGTCGCCCCTTGGAGTTCTCGGTCTTTCCGACAGTACTGTTATTGGCGACACTGCTGCGCTTAACTTTGAACGTTGCCTCAACTCGTGTGGTATTAATTGAGGGCCATCAAGGCGGTGATGCTGCGGGTAAAGTGATTCAAGCCTTTGGTGAGGTGGTGATTGGCGGTAACTATGTTGTTGGTGCGGTAATATTTTTGATCTTAATGATCATCAATTTCGTGGTGATCACTAAAGGTGGCGAGCGTATATCTGAAGTATCGGCTCGATTTACCCTCGATGCACTGCCTGGTAAGCAGATGGCCATTGATGCCGATCTTAATGCTGGGATCTTAACCCAAGAGCAAGCCAGAGATCGTCGCCAAGAGGTTGCTCGTGAGGCTGATTTTTATGGCTCAATGGATGGCGCGTCTAAGTTTGTTCGGGGTGATGCTATTGCTGGTATTTTGATCTTAGCGATTAATATGCTGGGTGGTCTGGCGATTGGTGTCTTCATGCATGACTTGAGTGCTGCTGAAGCCTTTAAAACGTTTGCATTGCTGACCATTGGTGACGGCTTAGTCGCGCAGATCCCCTCGCTATTATTAGCTACGGCAGCGGCAATTATTGTCACTCGCGTATCAGATGCAGAGGAGATGCCTGAACAGTTACGACAGCAACTTCTAGCGAACCCTAAAACATTAGCCACTGCAGCGATTGTGATGCTGATCTTAGGGCTAGTGCCTGGCATGCCATCGTTTGTGTTTTTAGCATTTGCGGTACTACTTGGCTTCTCTGCTTGGAAACAGAGTCAACGCAGTCCGGTAATTGCAGAATCCAAGGTTGAAGCGCAAATTGAGAGTAATCTGAGTGAGCCGTCAGCGCCAAGTTGGGATGCACTGCCTTTTACCGATCTTATCGAGGTACGATTGGGTTACCGCTTGGTGCACTTAGTTGAGCGCAGCAAAGGTGCCGAGTTACAGAAACGACTCACTGGGATCCGCCGTACATTGTCTGAACAGGCTGGCTTTTTGTTAGCAGAAGTCAGAGTTAGAGACAATCTGTCATTAGCACCCAATGCTTATCAAATCAGTTTAATGGGTAATCCCGTTGTCTTAGCTGAACTGGATCCTGAGCGACTAATGGCGATAAAGAGTGGCCCTGTGTTTGGTGATATCGATGGCGTCATTACCAAAGAGCCTGCCTATCAAATGGACGCAATCTGGATTGAGCAGGAAGCTAAAGCCAATGCGCTTAACCTAGGGTATTCGGTGGTGGATAATGCCACTGTTATTGCGACTCATGTGAGTAAACTGATCCGCGAGTCTTTGCCTGACATGTTACAACATGATGATGTTCTGGCACTGAGCGATCGCTTAGCCAAGCAATCACCCAAGTTAGCGGAATCACTGAATGCTGCATTACCACCGATTTTGCAGCTAAAAGTGTTTAGACTTTTACTTAAAGAGCAAGTGTCACTGAAAGATATCCGCACCATTGCCACCACCTTGCTCGATTGCAGCGAAAATAGTAAAGATCCTGTGCTGTTGGCGGCAGATGTTCGCTGTGCACTGAGAAATACCATTTTGCACTCAATTGTTGGCGCGGATCCTAAATTGAATGTGATGACGTTAGCGCCAGAGTTGGAGCAGACGTTAATTACGGCACTTAATCAAGCTCAACAGCAGGGCAAGGTTGCTCTGGATAGTTTTCCGGTTGATCCACAACTGCTGGCACAGTTGCAGCAAAGAATGCCGCAGTTGCTGGCACAAGCCAAAGAGCACGGTCATAGCCCATTGTTGCTTGTCTCTCCGCAGCTAAGGCCGATTCTTGCCCGTTATGCATTGGCATTTGCCCGTGGCTTACATGTGCTGTCTTATAATGAGATCCCTGAAACACGGGAGCTAATGGTGGCGGGGCAGTTGGGATAGCGCACAGCTATTTGACCCATAAGGTAAAATAGCTGCTGCGTAAGAGCGTGGTCTAAGTTTGCTGTAAAAATGCCAGCAGCGCCGTAAGGGCTAAGTTTCTGGCTTTATCACGCTCCATGAATATTTCATGGCGAGCATAGGGAATGTTGAGTAACTTACACTGACCTATAGCCGCTTGTTTTTGAGCAGCATTACTGACAATGGTATCTTCTTCAGCTTGCAAAATTAGCAAGGGGATATCGATATTCTGTGTGGCTTTAATTGCATTATCGCCGGCATCAATTGACTCGACTAGCCAATGGTTAGTCGGCGAACCAAGTTGCAGTTTAGGCTGCTGTTGATACAGCTTGCGATAATCTTGGTAACGCAACTTACTGTTGGTGAGGTCGTTCTTATCAAACTCATCAGCATGGTAGCCTTTACCACCGAGCACATAGTTTGGTTGTTGCTTATTGTGGTTATCGAGTAACGACGCTAACCAACGAATAAAGCGCTTAGGTAGAGGCAGTTTTATCCCATACATAGGCGCAGAAAAAACCGCTGCTTTAAACACTCCTGAGTGCTGTTCTAGGTATAAAGTGCCGATTGCCCCTCCCATTGAATGCCCCACTAGAAAGTAATTTTCTTCTGGCTGTGGTTTAACAACTTTGTTGATAAAATCGTCAAAATCGTCGACATAACGCTGGAAGTTGTCGATATGTCCTTTATGTGGATCTGTAGTAGTTCTACTGGAAAGGCCCTGTCCACGATGATCAATGGCAAATAAACTGTAACCCTGTTGGTACAGATCAAACATCAGCTCTTTATACTTCAAATAGGACTCAACTCGGCCACTACTCAGTACAATCGTTGCTCTGCTATTTGGATTGATGATGCTGGCATAAGCGAGACTGACATCGTCATTCGCTTTGAAGCTTGATTGAGTCACTTGCTGCCAAAATGCAGTTTGTTCTGGGCTATTAAGGTGATGCTCTGATGAAAAGGAACTTGTAGCGCTTAATGATGGAGCGGGCTCAGCGGCATTCGGCATAATGATTATCTAAAGAATAAGGTTAGCAGCAGTGTAGCAAACTCCTTGTGGGGATAAAATGGCCGCTTGTTGCGGCCATCTATATACTGATTGCTATTATAGTGCGGCTTGCTGCTGTTTAATGAAGTCGTTAATTTGTTGCTCAAGAATTGACATAGGAACAGAGCCATTGGCTAACACGGCATCGTGAAAAGCGCGAATATCGAAATTCTCGCCGAGCTCCTGTTCAGCTTGAGCGCGCAAACGCTTAATGGTTAACTCGCCAATTTTGTAAGACAGAGCCTGCCCAGGCCAAGAGATATACCTGTCTATTTCGGTAGTAACATTGTGCAGTGATAGGGCGGTGTTGCTCGCCATAAAGTCCATCGCTTGTTGACGGCTCCAGCCTTTGGCATGCATACCTGTATCGACAACTAAACGCGCCGCACGCCACATCTCATAGGTTAGGCGACCAAAGTTACTGTATGGGTCTTGGTAAAAGCCAGCTTCTAACCCAAGGTACTCGGAGTAGAGTCCCCAGCCTTCGCCAAAGGCTGATATATAGCTATAGCGTCTAAAGTCAGGTAGATCGGTTAACTCACGGTTTAACGCTATCTGTAGATGGTGGCCGGGTACCGCTTCGTGCAATGTTAACGCTTCCATCTCATACAGTGGGCGTTTATCAAGTGCATAGGTATTGACCCAGTAATAACCAGCTTCATCATCTCGATTAGAACCGGAATATCTGCCTGTGGTGTACTTAGGGGCTATTTCCGCAGGAACAGGAGCTATACCGTAAGGTTGGCGTGGCAGTTTACCAAAGTACTTAGGTAGCATGGCATCGGCTTTCTTAGCGATGTAGGCTGCTTCCTTAAGTAATTCCTCGGCTGTTTTAGGGTAAAACTGTGGATCGGTTCTGAGAAAGTGGAGGAACTCAGCAAAGTTACCTTCAAATTCTAACTCATCGATAATCTGCTGCATCTCGGCGCGAATACGTTTAACTTCGCTTAAGCCCAGTTGATGCACTTCATCTGCAGTCATATCTAAGGTGGTGTAGTAACGTACTCTATTTTCGTAGAATGCTTCACCGTCGGGTAATTTCGAGGCGGCGATGTCAGTACGAGCATTGGGAATATACTCATTAACCATGAAGTCGTAAAACGCTTGATACTCAGGCAATACCGTATTAGTAACCAAGGCTAAGCCTTGCTCGGTGAGGGCTGCTTTTTCTGCTTTGGTAAAATACTCTGGGTACTCAGTAAAAGGTTTGAAGTAACCACTCTCTGCAGCAGGCACGATAAAAGCACTAATACTAGTTTCAAATCCATTAAGGGTAACTTTTGCTGGTGTGATACCTGCTGCTAACCCCTGCTGTAGCCAATAAGTTTGCTGAGCAAAGTAAGTCGGTAGCGCTTTAAGTTGCTTGATGTAGTTTTGATAGTCCTCAACTTTTGCAAATCGCCCTTTAGAGATCGAGGCTATATAGGCATGAAAGCCGCTTTCTGCAGACAGAGGGATGTAGTGATCTTTATAGCGATATTGGTCAACACTATTCTGTACTTGGTCCTGCAGGATTTTGGCGTTGATAACATCGTCAGCGCTTAATACTGCTCGGTCTAATGCTTTTATTTGACGGAGTAATTCGATACGACGTTGATTGAGTGATGCCAGCGCCTCTGGTGATAAATCTTGTAATTTCCCCGCCGCTGATTGATCACCCAAAGAGTACGCAAGGCTTGGGCTTCCATCTAAAGAGATCTGCCAAGAGGTATCGATAGCTTGTTGCAATTGTGCATTTATCTGCGATTTTGTTGACGTCGTCGTAACGTTAGATCCAGTAACAGCTGAAGTTGGTGCTGCTTGACAGGCACTTAAGCCGATGATTAACACCGAGGGTAACAGGTATTTATACATGATATATCCGTGATTTTTGTTATTGTTATAAGTTCGATTATGCCTATTGTGCTGCTAAAGGTCACGCAGGAAAGTTATACCAAATGTTATGAAAAATACGGCCGTTATGATCGAGTTTATCTGACCTTATAAGCAGTTATTCAGCAGATACAAAAAAACCGGCCATAGCCGGTTTTTTATGGGGTTATCTAATGCCTAATCAGTATTAGATAACGCGTGAGAACTGCTGTTGTCTTGCTTTCTCGCGGTAGTAAACATCAAAACAGATACAGATGTTACGGATCAACAAGCGGCCTGTTGGGCTGATGGTGATCTTTCTATCGGTGATGTCGACTAGCTTATCGTCGATGAACGTTTGCAGTAGTTTTAAATCTTCTACAAAGTACTCTTCAAAGTTGATATTCAGCTTTTCTTCAATTTGTGCCATGTCTAAGTCGAAATGACAGATAAGTTGCTTAATCACGACGCGACGAATTTCATCGTCACGGTTTAAGCCACAACCTTTCCAAAGTGCATGACCGTTAGCATCGATTGACTCGAAGTAAGGGCGAACATCTTTCTGGTTTTGTGCGTAACAATCGCCAATCTGGCTAATTGAAGAAACACCTAAACCAAGTAGGTCACACTCTTCTTGGGTGGTGTAGCCTTGGAAGTTACGGTGTAAGCGGCCTTCGTTTTGAAGAATTGATAATTCATCATCAGGCTTAGCAAAGTGGTCCATACCAATGTATTGGTAACCCGCTCCAGTTAAAGTTTCGATTGTTTGGTGCAACATATCTAGCTTTTGTTGTGGAGACGCTAAGTCTTCATCTTTAATCTTACGCTGCGCAGCAAAACGTGATGGCAGGTGAGCGTAGTTGAAGACTGATAAACGGTCAGGATCTAAGTCCAGTACGCGTTGCATGGTTTCTGCAAAGGTCTCTGGTGTCTGGTGTGGCAAACCATAGATAAGGTCGATGTTAGTTGAAACAAAGCCTAGCTCTTTAGCGCGTGCCATCAGGTCAAAAATGAACTGTTCATCTTGTTCACGGTTAACCGCAATTTGTACTTTCTTATTGAAATCTTGCACACCAATAGAGATACGGTTGAAGCCCGCTTCTTTTAGGGTATCTAGCATAGATAGTTCAATTTCACGTGGGTCGACTTCAATTGAGTACTCGCCCACTTCTGCTACGTTAAAGTTAGCTTTAACTAGTGCAGACAATGTCAGAATTTGTTCTGGAGTCAAGAATGTTGGTGTGCCACCGCCCCAGTGAATTTGGGTGACTAAGTAGTCTTTAAATAATGGCGCACGTTTAACAATTTCAGCTGCTAAGTACTCAATGTACTGATCAGCTTTATGTTGGTGACGTGTGATGACCTTATTACAGCCACAGTAGTAACAAAGCTTAGCGCAAAATGGGATGTGGATATAAAGAGAAAGCTTATCACTTTTGCTGTTCTTGATAGAGGTCAGCAGTTGTTCTTCGGTAAACGAATCTTCGAACTCTAGCGCCGTCGGGTAAGAGGTATAACGCGGTCCGCTATAATTGTACTTTTCGATCATTGACTGATCCCAGCTAATTTGTGTGGGCTGCTTCAAGGCATGTCCTCCGACGTTTAGTAATTTAGCAACATGTGAAGTATGCATCGTTATCTGTGCAATAACCTTGATCCATGTTGTAAATTTGGAATGTGGGTAACAAAGAGCAACAGAATATCGCTGAATTTAAGCTCTATGTCTGCGCTGTTAAGTAGATTTTGTGCACAGACTCACCCTATATTATCAAAATCTTCTATAAGTGCGATCTGGGTAGAATCTAGATACAGCTATAGTACAAACTTTGAACATAGTTGTTAACGCAAATTAGTGTAGTGAAGCGGCGTCGAATTCGCTAAGTTGTTTTGCTTCTTCGAGTATTGTTGCTTCAAGTTCCGCTTCAGATTTCATGCGAGCGAAGTCTAGCTTCATTCGCTGTTGTTTTGATAGCGTTTTGCGCTGCTCTTTAATAGGGTGATCTTTAATCACTTCAAAATGCTTGAAAGTTGCAGGGTACTTTTCGCTAACAAGTTCAGACATGCCGACTAAATTAAATAGTTTAGCGATGCGCATGACTCCTTCTGATATCTCGCAGCGCTCCTCTAGCATTGCAGCAGCGATGTAGCGAATGCTATCTAATAACTCTTCTGACTTAGCTTTAGCTGCGGCCGCTTGTTGTTGCTGCTGCACTCTAACCTGGTTTTGCTTACGCACGCGTAACAATAGGTAAGTAGCATAAGTGGTTAATGCAACGATAATAAAAAAGCCAATAACAATAAAAGCTGTGGTCATGCTAAGTCCTGTTACAGTCGAAAATTTTCAAATTAATTGGGGTACAGATAAAAATATGGCATCAATTAAGATGCCATAGAGGAGCTATGATTTAGACGTTAGTCGTTCTGATAATCTTTTAACAGATCGGCACCAGATTCAAACTTGTCGAATAGGTCGTCATCACTGACAGCTTTCTTCGCTTTAGGTTGCTCCTCTTCATCAGATAGGCCGAGCTTATCTAACAGAGTTTCGATTTGAGTTAATTGCTTATCTAACCATTTCTGATCATCTTGATTAAGATTTTTACCCTCTTCAAGCATATCTAGCAGGCTATTGAGTCGTGGATCTTCCTCAAGCTTTAATAACTTCTGCTCATCAGTCAGTTTCGGCGCTTTAGGCTTACTCTCTACCTGTTTCTCTTTAACGATATTGAGCTGAACAGGTTTCTTGCTGCCATGACGAGGATCGCTGTTCTTGGCGCTGCCACCATTGGCTTGGTTTTCAATCATCGAAGCGTTATGACGGCTTCCCGCTTTATTGCCAGCAACCTGTTTTTTACCCGCAAGAACTCGTTCGTGCTTCTTGGTTCTTGGAGCTAATTTTGGAGCATTTTCGTTGCTCTTACGCGTTTTCTTACTACGGGACATGATTCGCTTATCTCGATAACTTAAATGACTCTGCTGCTGACAGAACTATTCGTCTCTATCAACAATTGAAGTTTGGTCGCGTGTTATACCAGATCCTGATGGTTTTTGCACCAGAATGAGATCGTTTGCTGCAAATAATAGCTTAAAACCGACGTTTTCAGCCAGATATTTGAAACTTTGTTGTTGGTAAAAGCTTACGTGGGTGAGGTTGTTCTTATAATGCCATTTATCAAACCCAGCTAAATTGGTGAGTAATGGTGTGTTAATCGCAATCCATCCCCCCGGTTTAACTAGCTCACATAGTAAGGTCCACTCTTTATGTGGAAACCTGAAATGTTCAAATACGCGATAGCAACAGATGAAATCGTATTGCTGCTTTAATTGCTTAGTCCACGGGGCAAGGCTGGGATCATATTGATTTATTTGGTGGCCGCGTTCAATCACTCTTCGTAGACTTTTGGGATTAAGTGTTCTACCAAAATTGAGCCCCAGTAGAGAGTTGTCTGTGGTTTCACATTGCAATACTAAATCGAATAGAAATTGCGATAGCGATTTTTGCTTGTTGTTGGCTAAGCGATACTTTTGCAGTTCTGCGGTGTGTGGCAGGTGTGAATTTGCGTCTGCAAACACCAGTTCACATTGATGACAGCGGTATAGGCAGCGTTTTTTATTCTCAAAAAATAGCTGATTGTTATCACTAAAGCATAATGGACATCGACGCATTAAAACGACTCCAGCTACATTAATGGTGAGAATAGCCGCCAAGGCTGTTGCAGATAAGAGAGAGTAACCACTCAACAACTTGAATTGATATTAACATATAAACCAATTATTTGAGGGGGGATAAACCAGTATAAAGATTGGAGTATTTTAGGCAATAAAAAAGGCGACAGATAAACTGTCGCCTATAAAAGTGCAATTAGCACCAATTCTTATTTCAAGTATCCATACTTGCTAGTGACTATCCCGGTCAATATCCGTCTTATTTTTATTGCTTTCCGTGCAATTATTTTAGTTTATGGTCTTCCCGACACTTTATTTTTAGTCCTGTTGTCTTCCTGACCACAGCTTCCGTAGATGGTCTTCATGACACATCACAATCCTATCGTCTATCTATGACGCCTAAGTAACCATCCTTGTTAGGTGTATCTAAGTATCTTCCAGTGATAACAAGCTTCCAGCGAGTGCATCCAAAGCAATTAGCTTCCTATGCCAATGTTTGTATCCTACAAACATTCTCCTATTGGTGCGCGTTTCTCTGAATGTAAGGGTAAATGCTAAATAGCGCTTTGGCCTTCCTAACCAAATCCTTACTAAAATTCTTACGACCGGGACTTCAAACTGAAATCTCTACTCTTATTATTTTTAGTGAGTGGTCTCAATAATATTATTATTATTTCGTTAATTTATTCTTATATCTTAAATGTAAAAATACCAAAATCTGCGAGTTATTATTAAATAATTTTTGTACTTACAGTTGGGTTCATCTCGGTACGGGGCTCATTAAACCGAAATCTGTGATCACTGTCAAGTAAGTTTTTGCGGGTAGTTTACGTAAACGTTAAGCTTGTGGGATAAAAAAGGACAGCATTTGCTGTCCTTTTAGTATTAACTAATATTTACTTAAGGCTTGATATATATTTAGATAATGCGTCCATATCGTCCGCATTTAGCTTCTTGGCGATATCTTGCATCATGCCATTTAAGTCGTTGTTACGATTTGTATCGTGAAACTTATTTAGCTGGATCTTGATGTAATTAGCGTGTTGTCCGCTAACATCAGGGAAGCCTGCAGCTTCAGAGCCTTTACCTTCAGGTCCGTGACAAGCAATACATGCTGTAATGCCACGAGCAGAGTCACCGCCTTTGTAAAGCTGTTCACCTAATGCTGGAACGTCTTTAACTTCGATAACTTGTTTGGTTTGGCTTGCATAGAATGCTGCGATATCAGAGATATCTTCGTCGCTAAGCATCATTGCCATACCGCCCATGATTGGGTCTGCACGGCCTTCTTTACCACCTGATTTAGCCGCGCTGCGGAAATCATGTAGTTGCTTTTCGAGATAGGTCGTTTGTTGACCTGCAAGTTTAGGGTACATGTCTATCATGCTGTTGCCGTCAACACCGTGACAAGCAGAACAAACAATGGCTTTAGTTTTTCCGGCTTCAGCATTACCTTCAGCCATTACAGGTGAAGACATTGTGGCTAAAACAGACAGCGCAAGAGCTAACTTTTTCATGGCGTTCCAACTTCTTATTAAAATATTTGTCCTGAGCTTACTAGGAAGACCCGCAAGCGTGATAAAATGTATTTTATGTGATCGGGGTAATATTTTACACGAAATTGTGAAAATGTAAGCAACTCTTCGATATTTAACAGAGTTAGTTGAGAAAATTTTGGAGTTAATTGTGAGTGAATCTCGTATCGATTTCCGTAAAGCAGAGTTTTTAATTAGTGCGCCGGACATTGCGCACTTAAATGAATATCTCCCTGGTGACGTTGGGGTAGAGATCGCCTTTGCGGGTCGTTCGAACGCAGGTAAGTCCAGTGCGCTAAATCTATTAACTGAGCAAAAAATTGCACGTACCAGTAAAACGCCTGGTCGAACGCAGTTGATTAACGTGTTTAAACTAGACAAACATCGCCGCTTGGTGGATTTGCCAGGTTATGGTTTTGCTCAAGTTCCATTGGCACTTAAAAAGAAGTGGCAGCAAGCGCTAGGTGAATACTTACTTAAGCGAGAATGTTTAAGTGGCGTTGTAGTATTGATGGATATTCGTCATCCACTGAAAGATCTTGATATGCAGATGATTGAGTGGGCGGTTGAAAGTGATATTCCGGTTTTAGCACTATTAACCAAGGCTGATAAGCTGGGTCAAAGTGCCAGAATGAAAATGGTCAATGAAGTGCGTAAAAAGCTGAGTAACTTTGATGATGCAGTGAAAGTAGAAGCTTTCTCATCATTGAAAGGGATTGGCAAAGGCAAGGTATTAGGCATTCTTGATCAATGGTGTAAGCCGCAATGGTTGCAGGAGCAGTTGACTGCAGAAGCGATTGAAGCGCAAATAGAATCAGGTAAGTAGCAATCTAGTCACTGTAAGAATTCTAATATGAATAACGCTCCTAATTTTAGGGGCGTTTTTTTTAGGCAAAAAAAAACCGACGGAATAAACCATCGGCGTAAATTAGCTCTTTTGGGGAGAAGCTAAATTCAACAAGACTCAAGACCTACCAAACTATGTTGATAGTGCTTAATGAACACAGCATAACCGTTTTTTTGACCGAATTAAAGTATTTACTCTAAAATTTATTTTAGACGAAAAAAAGCCCCAGCAGATTAGATCTGCTGGGGCGCCATAATTTGGCAATTCACTTCAAATCAGCGAATTTAAAAAAAGGTCTGAAAGATAGAACATCTTAACCTCTGTACCCTACGCAGAGAATAATACCCTATTAACCGTATTATGAAAAACTGTTTTTGTAAAAAACGAACAATAATGTGACGATGATCTCAAGATTTGCTCAATAAAAATACATATTCTGATCAGTATATTTCAGTTTACTTATTTAAAAACATAAGCTTGCATCGGTTTATTATTGAGCAATGGTCAAGGTGATTTTGGGGTTGTACATATAAGGCTTGCAGCTAACGGACCAAGCTGGCAGGAGAGATAGTTGGTGTAATAGAGCTGGCTGAGGCCAACCAGCTCTATGATAAGCTCATAATTGTGGTGGTAGCGCCAGCTCTTTACTTTGGCTGGCGGCTTTGGTTAGTGCGCCTGCTCCCAGTTGTCACCGATACCCGCTTCTGCAAGTAGTTCTACGTCAAGTGTCGCTGCCGCAGCCATTAACTCACAAATTTTAACTTGCAAGCTATCTGCTTTATCTGCGTCAACTTCAAACACTAATTCATCGTGTACCTGCATGATCATGGTAATTTCACCACTGGTTTCTGTTTCGATCCAGTTGGCGACATTAATCATGGCTTTTTTGATTATATCGGCAGCCGTTCCCTGCATAGGTGCGTTGATCGCTGCGCGCTCTGCAGCTTGTCTGCGCATCGCGTTGCGATCCTTAATGGCTGGTAGATATAAACGGCGACCAAATAGTGTCGACACATAACCGAGATCAGCAGCAATTGCGCGGGTCTCTTCCATGTAGTTGAGTACGCCTGGGTAGCGCTTAAAGTAAGTATCGATATAACGTTGTGCTTCAGCACGAGGGATATCTAACTGCTTGGCTAAACCAAAGGCCGACATACCATAAATTAGGCCGAAGTTGACGGCTTTTGCGCGGCGGCGTTGATCGCTGGTGACTTCACTGAAGTCCACATCGAACACTTCGGCAGCTGTGGCTTTATGAATATCTTTACCTTCAGCAAAAGCAGTTAACAGCCCTTTATCTTGTGACAGGTGCGCCATAATCCTTAGCTCGATTTGAGAGTAATCGGCGGCAAGAATCTTTCTGCCCTCTGGTGCAATAAACGCATGGCGAATACGGCGACCCTCTTCGGTGCGAATAGGAATATTTTGCAGATTTGGTTCACTAGAAGACAGTCGGCCAGTTGCTGCATTTGCTTGATGGTAGCTAGTGTGGACGCGTCCAGACTTGGCATTGACCATTAAAGGCAGTTTGTCAGTGTAGGTACTCTTTAACTTAGCCAGGCTACGATGCTCAAGAATAATTTTTGGCAGTGGATAATCAAGTGCTAACTCAATTAACACCTCTTCAGCTGTAGACGGGGCACCTTTTGGAGTCTTCTTGATAACAGGATAACCCAGTTTCTCGAAAAATAGCTCTTGTAGCTGTTTTGGTGAGGCCAAATTAAATGGCTGGCCTGCAATTTCATGCGCCTTGGTTTGCAGTTCATCTATTTTGCGAGCCAGCTCTTCGCTTTGCTGACCTAGCAACATGCTATCGATCAATACACCTTGGCGTTCTATTGTTGACAGTATATCGATCAACGGCAGTTCTATATCGGTGAACACACTGGCAAGTTCAGGCAGCTTCTCTAATCGAGGCCATAGGTGTTGATGCAGTCTAAGGGTGATATCAGCGTCTTCTGCTGCATAAGGTGCTGCGGTTTCAAGTGGGATCTGGTTGAACGTTAGTTGTTTTGCCCCTTTGCCGGCAATCTCTTCAAAACTAATATTTTTATGGCCAAGATATTTAAGCGCCAAGTCATCCATATTGTGTTTCGATGCAACGGAGTTAAATACATATGACTCAAGCATAGTGTCGAACTGCACACCTTTGAGCTTGATCCCTGCATTAGCAAAAATGCTGATATCGTATTTAAGGTTTTGACCAACCTTTTTAATCGCTTGGTTTTCTAGTAACGGTGTTAGCTTTTCAAACACCATTGCTTTATCAAGTTGCGCTGGTGCATCGACATAGTCATGAGATAGAGGTAAGTAAGCTGCTTTGCCCGCTTCAACTGCAAATGATATCCCAACCAATTCCGCTTCCATGTAATTGAGGCTAGTGGTTTCGGTATCAATAGCGATAAGATCTGCTTTGCTAAGTGTTGCAATCCAGTTGTCGAGTTGCTCAACAGACAGAATGGTGTCGTATTCAGTTTCAATATCTTGTTTAACGACAACTTCATCATTGTCTTCACCCGCACTAGCGCTAGATTTGTTATCTAGTACTTCCGCTAACCAACGCTTAAACTCCATTTCACCATAGCATTTAACTAGCTCATCTTTATTGGCTGGTGCTATGTCCATGGTGCGCCAATCTTGATCGAGCTCTACATCAAGCTTAATGGTGGCAAGTTCGTAACTTAGTTTGAGCATATCGCCATGCTCTGCAATTTTTGCTGGCATGGTTTTCGAGCCGCGAAAACCTAGCGCCGGCATTTTTTCTGGAGCAGCGAGAATATTATCAACGCCGCCGACACCGAGTAACATTGCCAGTGCGGTTTTCTCACCGACACCCGGCAAGCCGGGAATGTTATCGGCCTTATCTCCCTGCAAAGCAAGTAGGTCGATGATAAGTTCTGGGCCGACTCCAAATTTTTCGGTGACTTCAGCAGGGCCCATCACTGTATTCGTCATGGTATTAATTAAGGTGACGTTTTCATCTACCAACTGCGCCATATCTTTATCACCAGTACTAATGAGCACCGCGCGGCCCTCTTTGCTGGCCTGAGTGGCGATGGTACCAATGACGTCATCAGCTTCTACGCCGGGAATACACACTAGCGGTAAACCAAGTGCTTTGATTATTTGGTGCAGAGGAGCGATCTGTGTACGCAGGTCATCAGGCATGGGTGGGCGCTGAGCCTTGTATTCCGAATACATATCATTACGGAATGTCTTACCTTTTGCATCAAATACAACCGCCATTTGGCTAGGTTTGTATTGATTCAGCAGGCTACGAAGCATGTTAATCACGCCATATACTGCACCCGTTGCTTCACCTTTAGAGTTGGTCAAATGTGGTGGAGCGTAATAGGCGCGGTAAAGGTAGGAGGATCCATCCACAAGTACTAAAGGGTTGTCGGCAATTTTTGGCATAATAGGTATTCGTTTATCGCGTTTCGATGATGGCGCTAGCATGCCATATCAAGCCAATTTCAGCTACGGATAAATAATAGAGTGCCTGTGGATAACTCTGTGCATGGAACAGGTTAACTTAAACTGCATGAACTTATAGAGGAAAATGGTGCAGGCATAAGCTATTGAAAATTAGTTGTATTTTCTAATTGTGTGAAGTGGGTGTTATTTTGAATAAATAAACTATAAATGTGGACTTTTTATTTTTATTCGCTTTATAAACCTAATCCTTGGTCAAATTATCGCCATTTGCTAAAGTGCAGTCATAACTTAGCACGATAATTAATCTGATCAAGTGCTTTATTGCAATTTTGTTAAAACAATATGATATATAAATGGAGATTTTAATGAAAAAAGTCGCAGTTCTTTTAAGTGGTAGTGGCGTCTTCGATGGCACGGAACTACATGAGTCTGTTTTAGCCTTGTTGGAGATTGCCCGAGCAGGGGCTTGTTACCAGTGTTTTGCTCCTGATATTGCTCAATTGCATGTGGTTAATCATCTCACTGGAGAGGTGGATGAAAGCGATAGTCGTAATGTTTTGGTTGAGTCAGCAAGGATCGCGCGCGGTGATATTATGGCTGTGACTGGTTTAGATATTAACGAGTTTGATGCATTGATTATCCCCGGGGGCTTTGGCGCCGCAAAAAATCTATGCAATTTTGCAGTGGCGGGAGCAGAGCATGTTGTGGATTCGAGTGTAAAACAGTTTATTGGCCAGTTTGCTCAAGCTAAAAAGCCTGTTGGTTTTATCTGCATATCACCGATAATGATCCCGCAGTTTTATGGTGCTGGTGTTAAAGGAACCATTGGTTCCGATAGCAACACTGCTGCGGCATTTGAGCAGCAAGGAGGCTGTCATCAAGTTGCTGCAGTTAGTGATATTGTAATTGATGAGGCCAATAAAGTGGTGAGCACACCTGCTTATATGCTTGCTGATAATATTCTCGACGCCCATAAGGGCATTGCTAAACTGGTCAATAGTGTGCTGAACATGGCTTAGAAAATAGCTAAATTTCGTCGCGTATCGTTTAGGATTAATGAACTATACGCGTCGTTTTTGGCTATCTATAAAGCCTTGTATCACGCCGACCAGTAATCCACCGAGGTGGGCGCCATTGGCGATGGACAGGCCGAACATGTCGGTAAAACCAAAAACAAGCCACAACAACATAAAGCCGATGTAAGCAGGTGGCAGTCCTATTCCTGATTCAGGGCGCTTGACCCCCATAATCCAGGTGTAGCCGACGACCGCGTATACCACTCCTGATAGTCCACCGAAATTTGGCCCTGCCATAAAGTACTGCAATATATTCGGTAATGTACCACCGACTAATAGCAGTATAAATAGCGGTTTAAAGCCTATTTTATTCTCGATCTTACCGCCTAAGTACCACCACCATAATAGGTTAAAAATGATGTGCATCGCCGAAAAGTGGATAAGACTTGGGGTGAATAGTCGCCAGAATTCACTGAGTGAGGCGGGAGAGGTGGCGCCAAAAAAAGATAAACTCTCAAAAATGGGGCTAGCAAAGCCGAGGTTCATGGCTGCATAAATAACCACACAGCTAAAAAATACCGCTAGAGTGAGCGGGCCTGCTCCAGTGATAAATTGTGTGACTAACTGCAGGCCAGGGTTACCGTAGTCTAGTTGAGTCTGGGTGCTGCCATTTTCCCATGAGGCAGCGAGATACTTCTCATCATAGGGGTTACTAAGAAACGCATGGTATTCTTGCTGAACTCGAGATAGTTGAGCTTCATCGTGCAGTACCAGCAATACCCCTTGCTCAGCAGGCATAATGCTACAGGTGATGTTCTGCCCTTTGAGATAGTCGATGAGAGCTTGTGCTGCTCTGCCATTGGGTAAGCTGCCTATCTCAATCATCGATCTCTCCTGCTGTAATTAATCAAACGAGTATTACGCGTTAGCTTGATGCCAGGCGCTATATCCGCCATCTAAGCTATAAACATTATCAAAACCTTGCTCATTTAGGTAGGTTGCAGCGCTTTGGCTACTAATGCCGTGGTAGCAGACAACAACCAATGGCAGATCCATGTCGGCTCCTGCAATAAAATGGCTGATGTTTTCATTATTGAGGTTAAATGAGCTGCTAATATGCCCAGCTTCAAAGCTGGCAGCATCTCTAATGTCGACAATTTGCAATTCGGCTGTAGCTTCTTGCATGTGGATAAGTTGATTGACACTTAAATGTTGAAACGCTGACATAGAAAACCTGCATTAATTGAATGTGTTGTTGGCGATAATTTGGAGATAAATAGAGGGCTGAAATTCTGCCAGCCCTCAAGGAGTATTTAATCCCAGTTTAGGATCACTTTGCCAGACTGTCCTGAGCGCATAGCGTCAAAGCCTTGCTGGAAGTCATCTATTTTGTAGTGATGAGTGATAATTGGAGATATATCTAAACCTGATTGGATTAAGCTGGCCATCTTGTACCAAGTCTCAAACATCTCACGGCCATAAATACCTTTGATGATTAATCCTTTAAAGATCACCTTACTCCAGTCAATCGCCATTTCGCCGCCAGGAATACCTAGCATAGCAACTTTACCACCATGGTTCATGGTATCGAGCATTGAATGGAATGCTGCAGGTACACCTGACATCTCAAGACCGACATCGAAACCTTCAGTCATGCCAAGTTCACTCATGACATCATCCAAGCTTTCCTTGGCAACGTTGACCGCACGGGTGGCGCCCATTTTCTCAGCTAGTTCGAGACGGTATTCGTTGACGTCTGTGATCACCACATGACGCGCACCTACATGGCGACAAACAGCAGCAGCCATAATGCCAATCGGGCCAGCTCCAGTAATCAGCACGTCTTCACCGACAAGATCAAATGATAATGCGGTATGAACGGCATTGCCAAATGGATCAAAGATAGAAGCCAGATCATCTGAAATATCATCCGGGATTTTAAAAGCGTTAAAGGCTGGGATCACTAAATATTCAGCGAATGCACCTTCACGGTTAACACCTACGCCAGAGGTATTACGGCATAAATGAGTACGACCACCGCGACAGTTACGACAATGACCACAGGTAATATGTCCTTCGCCTGATACTCGGTCACCAATTGTAAAGCCACGCACTTCTTGACCCATATCGACAACTTCACCTACGTACTCATGGCCAACCACCATAGGCACTGGAATGGTGTTTTGTGACCATTCGTCCCAGTTATAGATATGCACATCGGTGCCACAGATGGCGGTTTTGCGGATCTTAATCAGCAGATCGTTGTGGCCCATTTCAGGTTTGGGGGCATCAACCATCCAGATGCCTTCTTCAGGCTTTAGTTTGCTTAGCGCTTTCATTTTAGAACCTATGCCAGACCAACAGTCATTGGTCTTCAAATTGATACAAAAAGGGCTACAACACTGTGTAGCCCAATTGATTTAATTCTAGCTGATAATTCCCATCTCTTTCGCGATACGGGTAAAGGCTTCAATGGCTTTGTCAATTTGCGGTTTAGTATGCGCAGCTGACATTTGCGTTCGAATACGCGCCTGACCTTTCGGTACCACAGGGAAAGAGAAACCAATCACATAGATATTCTCTGCGAGTAGACGGTTGGCGAAGTCACCAGCTAGTTTGGCATCGCCAATCATTACTGGAATGATGGCATGATCGGCACCGCCAAGGGTGAAGCCTGCTGCTGACATTTTTTCGCGGAAGTAACGGCTGTTTTCCCATACCGCTTCACGCAACTCTTGGCCATCTTTTAGCATTTCCAACACATGGATAGAAGCTGTAACGATTGAGGGTGCTAATGAGTTTGAGAATAGGTATGGGCGTGAGCGTTGACGTAACCAATCAACGACCTCTTTTTTAGCGGAAGTGAATCCACCTGAAGCGCCACCCAGTGCTTTACCTAAAGTACCGGTGATAATATCAACGCGGTCCATCACCTCACAGAATTCATGAGTACCACGGCCTTGTTGGCCGACAAAGCCAACAGCATGAGAGTCATCAACCATCACTAGTGCGTCGTACTTGTCAGCAAGATCACACACACCTTTTAGGTTAGCAATCACGCCGTCCATTGAGAATACGCCATCGGTGGCGATCAAGATATTACGAGCACCAGCTTCTTTTGCTGCTTTAAGCTGGGTTTCAAGATCAGCCATATCGTTATTGGCATAACGGAAGCGCTTAGCTTTACAAAGGCGCACACCATCAATAATTGAGGCGTGGTTGAGTGCATCAGAAACAATTGCATCTTCAGCGCCTAGTAAAGTTTCAAACAGGCCTGCATTGGCATCGAAGCATGAAGAGTAAAGAATGGTGTCTTCCATGCCTAAGAATGAGCTTAGGCTAGCTTCCAAAGTTTTATGGATATCTTGGGTGCCACAAATGAATCGTACTGACGCCATGCCGAAACCATGGGCGTCGAGTCCACCTTGTGCTGCCTTGATTAGCTCTGGGTGATTAGCTAAACCCAAATAGTTGTTGGCACAAAAGTTAATAACTTCATCACCATTAACTTTAATTGCTGTTTGTTGAGGAGAAACAATTACGCGCTCGCTCTTATAAAGGCCTTCCGCTTTTACATCGGCAAGCTGTTGATTTATTTGGTCGTAGAATGAGGTTTTTGCCACCCGAATTCTCCTTAATTAGCATTGTTTTGATTATTGGAGTGGCGGCATTTTAACCTTAAAAAGCCCAGTCCTACAGCCTTTTTTTCTGCAGCTGTCTCCTGATAAGTGAGATTAGGCCTAGGGAATGTTTCAGATTAGTTAAACTAATTAAAAGTTTGTATTTTGGGGCGTGGTAATTTTGTTGAGTGGGCGCATGACTATTAGTGGATTCAGCTATTGGTATCAAGCACAGGAGGGAGGCGCTAAGATCTTATCTAAATAATGAGTGATTGGCTGAATCTACTGGAGGAGGCTGTGGTTACAAAGATTGTACACTTTGAGCTCTTAGCTCTGTTTTCAACAAGGCATTTAGCCAACACCTTGTTGAAATTGGGTTGTCTAAGCTGCGGTTTCAGCACCACTTGCCATGGAGGTATAATACTCTTCTAGTCTTTCGAAGGTAGCAGCAGACTCTGGGGTTGCGTAAGCTTTAAATATCATGATCACTCGCAGTAACCCCTCATAGAGTGACTCTTTAGTAATTGAGCCAATACTAGATTGTGTTTGGGTTAATTTATAGCTTATCCAAAAGCTCACCAACATTTTTATGGTATCAGCAAGTGGCGCTATATCAGCTTCATTTACCTTCAAAAAACCATCTTGAGTCAGCTTAATGAGCACGTTACTTGAGCGAGCGAGTACATCTTGTTGAGCTTGCAGGTAGCGGTTTTTCAATGCTTCATCACGGCTGAGGATATCGGCTAAGTTAGCGTACATAAAACGGAACTGCCACAAGGTGTAGAACATAGCATCAAAATAACCAACGAGAAGATCGACATCGACCTCTTTGTCGACATAAGGCTGGAAGCCTGACTCTAAATGTTGCTCATAAAGACTGAATATCGAGCGAATAATGTCTTCTTTATTGCGGAAATGGTAATAGAGATTCCCTGGGCTAATGCTTAGGTGTGCTGCAATATGATTGGTTGTGATTGTTCTTTCGCCATGCTGATTAAACAGCTCTAAGCTGGCTTGTACGATTTTGTCACGGGTCTTCATATTCATCCTAAATGCTTAATATCCAAGAAATCACCATCCTTAATTGCTATCACTAATTAGGCTTGGTGATAAAAAATGCGCGCGCAACTCGACATATTCGCGGTTAGGCATCTACGTTAAGTTGTGACTATCATGTTAGCATTGAGGCAATTCTTCAAGCAAAACTGACGAAAGTAAATAAATTCATGAATCGTAGCCTCTATTCCGCTTTGCTTTATCTTATCTCTCCTTTGCTAATGGTTTACCTAATCGTGCGTGGGTTTAAAAGCCCTGATTATCGTCGCCGCTGGGGTGAACGTTTCGGGATTAAGCGTTTACAGCAAACTGATTTGTTGTTGCATTGCGTATCGATGGGGGAAACGCTCGCAGCTATTCCACTGATAACACAAATTCAAGCCGCCTACCCAAATCTATCTATCACGGTCACTACAACCAGCCCAACGGGATCAGCTGAAGTGCTTCGAGCATTTGCAGGTCAAGTACAACATTGTTATCTGCCATTCGATCTTGCTTGGTGTAGTAAACGCTTCGTGCAACAAGTCGCTCCTAAAAACTGCATTATTATGGAAACTGAGCTGTGGCCGAACCTTATTCATTACCTTAAGCACAGTGGCGCCAAGGTATTGTTGGCAAATGCTCGCTTATCGCAAAAGTCCGCTGATGCTTATCATAAGCGTCCTAGTTTGAACCTACCTATGCTGCAGAGTTTGGATGCAATAGCGGCTCAGTCGGAGCAAGCGGCGGCTCGGTTTATTAAGTTAGGTGTAGCAGAAGAAAAGATCACCGTGTGCGGTAGCTTGAAATTTGATCTTAATGTTGAGCAAACACGCATAGATGCGGCTCAGGTGATGCGAGGCCGCTGGCAAGCACTGCAACGTCCTATCTGGGTGGCTGGCTCCGTGCACCCTGGTGAGTTCGAGATTATGCTCCAGGCTCATCAGCGAGTGCTACAACAATACCCAACAGCATTAATGGTGCTAGTACCTCGTCACCCTGAGCAATTTGACGCGGCGGTAGCAGTGGTCAAAGCGGCGGGAATGCTGGTGGCTAGACGCAGTATAAATGATGAGGTCACTGCGCAAACTCAAGTTGTAGTAGGCGATACGATGGGCGAGCTACTCACGTTATATGCGGCAGCCGATCAAGCATTTGTGGGTGGCACTTTGATCGAAAATGGTGGTCATAATCCATTAGAGCCAGCGGCTGTCGGCTTACCAGTATTTGTTGGGCCACATCATTGGGACTTTAAAGAGATCACTGCATTATTGCAGGAGGAGGGCGCGTTACAAATCATCAACTCCAGCGATGCGTTAGCTCAGGTACTCATTTCAATGTTCAATGACAAGCAAGCCTATCAGATTGCAAGTGAAGCAGGTAAGCAAGTTATGCTGCAAAACCGAGGAGCATTGGCGAAGCAATTTGCACTGGTGGACTTAATGTTGAAAAGTGAAAGCTAGGTAGAAGGGGGGGATCTGCTTACCGCCACGACAGAGTGAGTGGCGATAATGGCAGCTTACTATTGGGCCAACTCTTCACAATAAGCACTGTGTAGCAGTTGCCAATGCGCTTCGGTAAAGCCAAGCTGTGGCAGTTTGGCTAGCTCTTTTCTAAACGAGCGTAATAAACGGTCCATATTGGCTTTTTGCCAGTCAGCTTTTGGTGTTCTTAACTCACCACGATCAAAATCGATCAAATAGAACTGTTCAGCAGCAATCAGAATATTCTTCGCATTAAGGTCAGCGTGGTATACCCCGTGATTATGGAAGCTAGCAATGCAGCGACCTAATGACTGCCATTGCTCGGTGGTCATTGCTGTTTTACTCAGTCTTGCCACGAGGTCTTCGGCTCCTTGCACTCGCTCGATAATTAAATCCGCGCGGTAGTAAAGACCACTTCGCTCGACATTTGCAGCGATAGGTTTAGGAACGGGGAAACCCTGATCATATAGGGTTTCTAGTAGCGCAAGCTCCGCCACTGCTCGGGTACGTGTTAAACCGGTAAATAGGTATTTATCACTGCTGATCTTCTCTATTAAACCGCCACGATAATAGTGGCGTAGCACCCATTGTTGAGCGTTTTCTTGTTCAATACTGGCATCGACAAACCAAGTGGTATAACGGCCTTTAGATGAACCCGTTACCGCTTCGCGTGCACGCCAGAAATCCACACTAAACCAAGTGGTTTCAATATTGTCAGAGGTATGTTCGCAATAAGCGATGCTGCCAGTGGCTGTTTTTTTAAACTTCATAGATAGAATTGTACGCTAAAGCGTGGAACCTGTAGCCATTCTACATTAAGATCGGTGGAATACGCCAAACAACCTTCGAGTCCTATGAGCTTAACGACCCCGGATAACCATATTGAATCACAAGCAAATACATTGGATTTAACCAATGCTAACTCTCTGTGTCTGCTCAGGCTGTCTGCGATTGGTGACGTATGTCATGCGGTTGCTATGGTGCAAGCGATTCAACGTCGTTATCCACAGCTCAAAATTACTTGGGTACTAGGGAAAGTTGAGTTTCAGCTGTTAAAACATCTTCCTGGGGTAGAGTTTGTTATTTTCGATAAGTCACAAGGTTGGCGTAGCTACTTTAATTTAAGGCGAGCGCTTAAAGGGCAGCAGTTTGATGTGTTATTGCATATGCAAATAGCACTTAGAGCGACGATTGCATCGCTGGCGATATCAGCCAAGGTACGAATTGGTTTTGATAGGTTTCGCGCTAAAGAGGGGCAATGGTTGGTGACTAATCGCCGTATCGAACCGCAAGCTATACCTCATGTGCTTGATGGTTTTATGGAGTTTGCTAAGGCGGTTGGCGTTACCGATACCGATTTAAGTTGGAACATCCCGGTACTTGCCGCCGACACTGAGTTTGCTGAAAACCTGATCCCAAGTGGAACCCCTGTTTTGGTTATCTGCGCGGCAGCAAGTAAAGCCGAGCGCAACTGGTTGCCCGAACGTTATGCCGCTGTGGCTGATCACGCTGTGGCCTGTGGCTATCGAGTGATGTTGTGTGGCGGACCTACTGCATTGGAGAAAAAGCTGGCCGAAGCTATACAAGGTTTTGCTCAGTCAGAGCTTGAGGATCAGGTGGGCAAAACATCATTGCTGCAACTGTTAGCACTGTTAAAGCAAGCAACCATAGTACTGGCACCTGATACCGGCCCTGCCCATATGGCAGTGACTCAAGGTACACCAGTTATTGGTCTATATGCTCATTCAAACCCGGGGCGAACAGGGCCGTATTTATCACAAGATAGTGTTGTGAGTGTTTACGACTCCATTATTCGGGAGCAAAAAGGTGACGATGTGCCTTGGGGCGTTAGAGCTAAAGGCGAGCAATTAATGCAGTTGATCCCTATTGAGGCCGTTATTGAAGTTTTTGATCGCTTGAATGCTAAATAACCTTGTTGTAGTACTGTTATAGGGCGTTAGAATTGCTCCGAAAAGTAAATTCGCTCGGGCGTTATTACTTTTAAATAAAGCATGATTTGTAACAGTGCATGCTCTTTGAGATCCAGCTTAGAACCTGAAAAAACGATATACTCAATGTGGTAGTCATCTGGCAGCGAAAAGTAGAGTGAGCTCGCCATGCCACCAATTTTCTGCGGTAAATTCCCCGTCATAATGAGTGTTTCAAATGGAATCATTGAAGGCATCTGGCTCATTTGGTGCGCATCTATAATTGCTTGATTGAAATTGGCAAAAGGGTGACCCTTAAACTGCATTTTCTTAGCATTTATCTGCGGTATTAACCCTGACTCCTGCCGAGAATCTGCAATCACTTTGGTTTGTAATTCACTACTGGCGCTGGTTGAGTCAACTCCAATAAATATGAATTCTGCTTTTGGCTGACTTTCGCTGACCTGTATTAAATCCTGATCTTTTGCTGACACATTAAGAAGCTGATAGAAAAGAGATTGTTGTTCTGCGTTGAATATATTATTGGATATGTAGTTCCAGCGGATCTGCTGGGTATTGTCACCCAGGTGTCGCTTTAATTGTGAAAGCTCCGGCTTATCCAAATAGTCCAAACGTAACATATGGTAAGTGGTTGGAAACAGGTGATGCCAGTTAAAGAAGCTCGATATGCGTCTTGGTAATTTGTTTGAATGGCGAGTCAACAGCCTTACTAACCTATTGTCATGGCCTGTTAGGTAACTTTTCAGGTTGCTTAAACCTGTTTGTAGGTCATTGAGCTGCGTAGACAAGCTCAATTTCTGCCAGTGGAACATTTTCTGATATTCAGAAGAGCCATCATCAATTAATTCGAGCTTATTTATCTCTACTCCTGAAATTCGACTGAGATGCCTAATAAGCTTTGAGAGATCTTTACTCCAATAGGTGTTGCCGTAAATGGTGATATGGCTGTGAGAGTGGCCTGCCAACAGTTTAGTTGCATGTTGGCATAGTGAAGCAATGCTAACAAAGGATGTGGCATTGATACCTTTCAATAAGGTTTCGTTGTTAACTGGATGCCGTTGCCAGCAAATAAGTTTTGGATTTTGACTTTGATTGTGAGCGATCATTGCTGCTTGTTGCACCGTAGGCAGTGTTGCTCTATCTATATAGATCTCAAGAAAATACGGTGATTGCTGAGAATTTGGAGGTGAAGATGTCACAGGCTAACTTTATTCACGCTGGTGGTTTATAAATTATAGGTGAGGGTTATTTAGCGAGCAATAAAGACTTTGTGATAACGAGATCAAACACTGTTGTTTATGGTGAACAAAAATTAATTTGTTAGCCTGAGTTAACAAGTCTCCGATTCGATGGCCAACATGTTATTATTAAGGGCTATCAAACAAGATTTAACAACAGTTAGCACTGTGTTGTTTCGCTTGTTGTATTTTTAAGGGTGCTTATATGTCGCTGTCCCCAAAATTCCTATTTGTTCCTGTGTCTTCTTCTGAAGGTATGGGTGAATATATGCGCTCTTTAATCATAGCCAACGAAGTTAAGCAACGTTGGCCTGATGCTAATATCCAATTCATTATAAGTCGTCAGGCACCCTATGCCTTCACATGTCCTTATCCTGTGGCACTTTTAGATGATACGCCGACAAAAAATATTAAAGCGGTAAATGACTTCATCTCTTTTTTCAAAGCTGATTTTGTTATTTTTGATGCTTCTGGTCGTCGCTCACAATTAGTCCATGCCAATAAAATGGGTGCCAAAGTGATATTTATTAGTCAGCATAAACGCAAGCGCAGTAGAGGAATGAAGGTACTGCGAGCGCGTGTCACTGATAGTCATTGGGTGGTGCAACCTGAGTTCATTATCGGCACGATTAGCCCGTTTGATAGGCTAAAACTTAATCTGATTAACAAGCCTGAGCCGACTATTATCGGTTCAGTGTTTGCAAGCCCTGTTGCGCTTAGGCAGTCAGAGTTACTTAAGAAACTAAGTTTAGTCGCAAATAATTTTATATTGTTTAATGCAGGTTCTGGTGGACACAAAAATGGGCAAGGCCATTGTATTGAGGAGTTTGCTATGGCCGCCGCAAGTATTTACCAGGCAACAAAAATACCATGCGTGGTGATTTTCGGTCCTAGTTACCCTAAGACAATGCCAGAGTATGAAGGTGTCATTAATATTAAAGAATTGATCCATGTAGATTTTATGGATCTTCTGGATGCTTCTAAAGCTGCAGTGCTAAGTGGTGGAGATACACTTTTACAGGCGATAGCACTGAAAAAACCAACGGTATCGGCGGCAGTCGCTAAAGATCAGAATTATAGGGTTAAAGTGTGCCAAGACAGGGGGCTGACGGTGAGCAGTCGTGTGACAGCTGATGAGATGGCTTCAACACTGCTTGATCTTATTCAACCTGAGAGCGCCCAGCAGCTAGACCATGCTTTGATGCAGTGTGAATCGACCAATGGCTTAGATATTGCGATGGAAGTGATTACTGAATTTATGAGCGAGCGTAGTGTTGTTGCGCAATAGTAAGAAAAGCAATTGATAGTTTTTATTATTTGATAACAAGGAGAGCATTGCTCTCCTTAATTATATCAACATAACAATCGTTCGTTAGTATTTATGACTTGGGTGTATCAATCCAAATACAAAACTGAGCAGAGGGATTGGTAATTTAGTTTTTCGTTGCTGCTTTAACATGTACCAGTGCCAAGCCTGTTTTTTATACTCAAGGATTTCAGCTGCCGTCAAACTGTCTTTGTACATATCACAGTAATCGATGATGTACTTCAATTCGCGCATAGGGACTTTTTGTCGGTAGCCGCGGCCTGAATAGTGAATGAAATCAGCTTTCTTGTAATCATCATAACCCAGTAACATCATGCGGTTGAATCCTGATTCAACACCGACACTTTTAATGGCATCTCGTCTGATTAAATAGTTGATGTAGGTTTGGTCATAAAACTTAACTTGATTACATATCGCTTGCATCTCTTCGATACCTGCGTTGTCAAATAAGCCGGTTTCTTTAGACACTAAGAACATCCCCGAATTATAATAAACGGTTAACCCATCTTCTTTTGGCCAGCTAACTTCACCGAGCACTTGGTTAATCTGTTCCGCTTGCGCTGCGCGATCTCTGTGGCGACCTTCATTAAACATGTAGACGGTATCTTTGTCTGGGTACTGGGCAAAAATATCTCGCGCCCAAGGTGTCACAATAATATCGGCATCCAAATAAAGCACACGATCGTACTCTTTTAGTACTTCAGCAATATGTAGCTTTTCAGACCAAGCTGGACTCGCGTCGAATTTAGGATTATGCACATTGATAGGGTAGTGAAGCTCATCAGAAACAATGACATCAGCTCCAATACGTTTCCCATAAGCCTTAAAGCTCTCGACTGCTGCGCGGTACATAGGGTTGTCGCCAATAGCGAGCGTAAAAATGGCTTTCTTCATTAAGGCTACCTTTGTTGTTAGCAATTGCTAATCATTTGAGTATATTTTTCATAAACGCGACTAACGGAAATATCAGCAATATGGCCCTTACCGTCAGTGGCATACATCACATGAGATGTGTTTGACTCAGGTGGAGCCCAGTAAGGCTTTTTCTGGCGCATCATGGCAAGTAATGGTCGCTGAGCTGCAAAAGCAAAGTGCAAGATGGCAGTATCAACAGTAATGACGAAGTCTGCTTTCGCAATAAGAGATGGCAACTCAAAAAAGTGCTTGTCTACCGTAAATACAGCTACTTGCAGTGCCGTTTTGTCGGTGAACCCTTGAGTCGCTGCTTTTACTTCTGCATAGCTTTCAGGGGTGGTGTTAATAATAAAGCGCTGGCTGTTATCTGCCTCAGCGATTTTCTCTATTAGTTCAAAAAGGTAATTGATAGGCCAGTCTTTTTTTACATTGGTAGACAGGTGATTAACAAATAATAGCTTACCTTGTCGTTGGGGATTATTAAAATGATGTTCGAGCCAACTTGTTGTCACAGGTAAAATGGTTTCAGGAATAACCATGTTGGGCATGATCTCTGTGGCAGTTACTGATAGTCCCGTTACAGTGTTGAAAATCAACTGATAGCGATCAGTGATATGGTGGGATGCTGGTAATAAGGCCTCTTGCATAACAAATGTTGCATTTGAATGGCGGAAAAACCAAGCATTCAGTAGGCCAAAAGACGCTTTTTTAGGGATACTGGAAACAACAAAAGCAGTTGGAGATATTTCTCGAGCAAGTTGGGAGTATTGCCGACTTTTGCTCACGGTATGGCAAAAGATGATGTCGTAGTTTTGCTTTTTGGCCTTCTCTGTGTTCGCCTGCATCGCTTGCGGTGAATCTGTGCAGCCATAGGTAAGGTTGAAAGCCCCTTCCGCCTCCATCCATTGCTGCAGTATTTTACTGCGCGACAAGCGCCACTCATCACTATTACAGCGATTATCATCCAACCAAATATCCAGCGTTATATGTGGATACTGTTGCTTCAATGCGACAAGAAACGTCTTTAAATAGAGGAAATCCCCTAATGCTACAGGCGACATGAATAGCATGCGCTGGCATTGTGCAAATTGATCGGAAGTGATGATAGCCATATTAATAATTGTTCCTATTTTTAGTCGGCTTAGCATACCTTGAATTTACTGGCTTTGAAAAATATCCCAGCTAATATTGGCTACAAATGTGAGCTTTTTATACTTATAACCTTTATTTACTGGCAGCGATGCCGTCTCTGATATAGTTTCAACATTGGAATATGGTATTATTGTTAGAATTGAACCGTGCTTTACGGCCGTAATACGACCTTAAATTGAAGGCTTACTTTTGATTTGCTTTGACGCGCTGCATCCATACTATTTACCGCAATACTTACCTGTGATGCATGAATTGCAAGCACGGGGCGAGCTTGTTCATTTTGTTATCTATCGTAGTGATGAGCAGCAAGCTGCTCTTGATGCCTTAGTTAAGGAATATCAGCTCTCTGTCACTTGGGTAGATAATCAAGAGCAAGCATTAGCGTATTATTTAGAGCAAAAGCCTAAATGGGTGGTGTTTGGTAACACGTTTGATGGTGATAAAAAGCTCAAAGGCGTTTGCGGTACAGCGCTCATGCAGCATGGTATCGGGCCAAAATCGGTATATTACACAGTGTCTGATTCAGACTTTGATGTACGTTTTGTGGAAGGTGAATATCGCTTAAACCGATTACAATCAATGTTTCCTGACAAGCAGTTTATCGATACCGGGTATGCCAAACTCGATCCCATTGTGCAAGGAATTGAAGCGGGTATCGACCTCGAAAAACTAGGTTTAGATCCTGCTAAACCCACGTTGCTCTATGCACCGACTTTCTACCCTAGCAGTATTGAAAAGATGGCCGCTAATTGGCCGGCAGAGTTTGCTGAATATAATATCTTATTGAAACCGCATTATTTCTCCTTAAGTAAACCCGCTTATAAGAAGCAGAAAAAGCTCTTATTGCATTGGGCGACTTTTGATAATGCATATTTAGCGACGGCAGAACAGACCAACTTATTGCCATTTATGGCCAGTGCAGACCTGCTGATCAGTGATGCTTCTTCAGCACTATTTGAGTTTGCCGCGCTGGACAAGCCTGTAGTGTGGTGTGATTTTTATCATCTGCGTTGGAGTTATCGCGGTATCTTCAAATTTCGCTTTAATAAGCGAATGGATGAAGATCTATACCGTTATGCCGCCGTGGCCAAGCATGCTAAGTCTTATAAAAAACTTAAAGCGGTTGTCGATCAACAGATTGCAGAACCTGAATCATTTGCGCAGCAACGCGCTCAATACACTTATGAACTAGCCGGAAAAGTTGACGGTCAATGCAGCAAGCGAATTGTCGATTTTCTATTGAGTTAATCGGTAAACGCTAGAGAATAAGCTTTTTCTAGTGTCGCTAACGGAATATCCTCGAGTTTTTCCAGAAACGTTACACGGCCTTTACGCATCGTCGGGGCGATTTTTAGTGCTTCGAAAAACTCAGCTTTGCTTATCCCTAATGCCGCAGGCGAACTGTTAATATTGAAACCATCTAAGGTGGCGATAACTTGAGCGGGAAGGGTTGTTAGGTGTAATTGTTGTCTTAGATAATGGCAGTACTTAGTGCCTAAAGCGACCTGCTCACCGTGTAAACCATTCCCTAACTGAAGATAGTCTATAGCATGGCTGATTAAATGCTCTGCACCAGAACACGGGCGCGAATCTCCTGAGAATCCCATAGCTAAACCAGACAATATCAACCCTTCAGCTAGCTGCTTAATGACTGTTGGTGTATTGAGAGGTTTCTGCTCCATATAGAGAATTTCATTTGCTGCTGACTTAGCTAATAGAAAAGAGAAGCCATCAATTTCTGTCTGCTCCTTAGCGTATTCCATGTCCAACAGAGCGCTATAATTCGAAAGTAGATCGCCAACCCCTGCCTGAGTTAATCTTAGTGGCGCTTGCGAGCATATATCGGTATCAACAAGAATGAAGTTAGGAATTGCTGCGGGTAAGCTTAATTTCTTGCCATTGTCGTCGAAAATGACGGCAACTGGAGAGGATATGCAGTCGCTGGATAACGCTGTCGGAATAACAACTAAGCTAATTTTTCTTAGGGTTGCTAGCCGTTTGCATACATCTAAAACTTTACCGCCACCAAATGCAATAATGGTTTTGACTTGCTGCTGAGCACATAAGATATCAATTTCACTAATGCTTGCATAATCAGCAGCTTTAACTGCGTGTACAATACAATTTGGATGCTCAAGTAGCCCAAGAGACTTTTCAGCAAGCTGTCGAACGCCTTCGTCTAATGCTATGAGCGTTTTTTCAGCAATAAGCTGCTGAAACAAGTCTTCAGACTTAGAGATGGCATTTGAACTTACAACAAGCTGAGCTGGAAATTCTAGCTGGCGTGTACTGAGCTTTCCAATTGAATTTAGCAATTAAGATTCCTTAATGCGTTTCAGTAGTGCGCTAGTACTTACAGAGGAGTGATATTCTGTATAGGCGACTTCAATATCTTGCTGTAATAAATATTCTTCAGTACAACGGATCTGCGCCAAATAAGAGCTATGCTCCCAATCATCACCGTGTACGATGACATCAATGTTATGTTTTTCTAGATATGGCTTCACATCAAAGCTGTTGGTGACTTCCACTATAGAAACGCAAGCCATTGACAGTAATATTGCAGCTCTGTCTTGCTCTGAGTATATAGGACGACGTTTATACTTTTCAGTCATCTCATCACCATTGATCAAGATGATCAATTCATCACCAAAAGTGGCTGCTTTTTTGAGAAACTCTACATGGCCTCTGTGGAATAGGTCGAAAACACCTACAACTAAAACTTTTTTGGACATAATGCACCGTGTCTCTTTATAAATGGCCAGGACAATGCTGGCCATTTCTAGTTGAATATTTAATGTGAAGGGTAAATTGTTAACTCTTGGCTTTAACTAAAGGGTTACTCACCAATAAAATGCTGTGTCGCTAACCAAGATAAATACTCGGGAACAGCTTGCTCAACAGTCTTAAACTTAGCGCTGTAACCGGCAGCCCGTAACTTTGTTAGGTCTGCTTGGGTGTAGCTTTGATATGCACCTTTCAGTTTATCCGGGAACGGAATGTATTCTATGCTGCCCTTGCCGTGGTGATCGATAACAGCATTTGCTACGTCATTGAAACTTTGTGCTTGGCCTGTTCCGCAGTTAAATATTCCTGAAACCTCAGGATTCTGCCACAACCATAGGTTAACTTTGACAACATCTTCTACGTATACAAAATCACGTAGTTGTTGGCCATTTTCATAACCGTCGACACCCTCAAATAAACGGCAGATCCCGTTAGCATTGAGCTGGTTATTGAAATGGAAAGCCACACTGGCCATACCGCCTTTGTGCTGCTCTCTTGGACCATAAACGTTGAAATATCTGAGACCTGCAACTTGGCAATTAGGCTTCTGTTGACGTACATATTGGTCAAACAAGAACTTAGAGTAAGCGTAAACATTGAGTGGCTTTTCTAAGTCTCTTTGCTCGATAAATTTCTCGCTACCGCCATAGACTGAAGCTGAGCTAGCATAGATATATTGGCATTTTGTTCTATCACAAAACTGCAGCAGTGTTTTGGAGTATTCATAGTTATTGCTCATCATGAACTTGCCATCCCACTCGGTGGTGGATGAGCATGCTCCTTGATGGAAAATAACTTCAATTTTGCCGTCGAACTGACCTGCGGTTACCTGTTCAAGGAATTGATCTTTATCTAAATAATCAGCGATTTCACAATCCGCCAAGTTGAACATTTTTGTACCATCGGTTAAATCATCCACGGCAATAATGTCATTACGGCCCATATCGTTAAGGGCTTTGACTAAATTACTACCGATAAATCCTGCTGCGCCTGTTACTACTATCATATTCATTTCCACATTCTGGGCGACACCTCACTGGGTATCGCAGTCCAAGGTATCTGTTATGTGTTGTCAGAGTTTAAAAATTCCGCGATGGTTTTCGCTGTGCTGTTAAAGTCGATTAGGCTCATGTTGCGGCCTGTTTTTTTCCCTTTGGGCGGAGTAAAGGCCAAGCGTTTATGGCTTTGACTCAGTGTTTGCCAGCGAACAACAGGCTGTGAGCCGCGGTTGGCGTAAAAGCCTACTGTGGGAACATTGTGTAATCCAGCAATATGTAAAGGACCTGTCGAACCCGCCATAAACATATCCGCTGCTACAATCGACTTTGCAAAATCGGTGAGATCCTTCAAAGGCTGAGCCATGATCACGCTCACCCCTTTTTCAGAAAGTTGCTCATGAATAGCTTGAGCTAGGACAATTTCATCGCCGTTATACGTTAGCACAAACTTACAGTCTTGCTCTGTAGCCTTAGCGACTAATTCAAGTAGGTTTACGAAATCCGCTGGAGGTAAACTGCCAGAAGAGCCACCAGTACCTGGGTGAACAAAAATGAGTTTTTCACCCTTTTGTTTACCATAATATTGCTGCCAGTGGGCGCGTTCTGCACTTACGTCCCAATATTGTTGAGGAAGCGCAGGCACTGCTAAGTTATGGCTAGTTAAAAAGTGTTCGACCAACATACAGCCACCACGCCAGCAGCCTTCTCCTACTTTATATTGCGCATCGGTACGGTTTTTATAAAAGTATTGGTACCAGTTATGTTTTGGTGCAAGAACGTAAGGAATAGGTAAGTTGCGGATGATCTTATAAATACGAAATTGTGATAATGAAACCAGAGCAGCATCATACTGTCGCTCGGCGATCTCTTTACGTAATGCACGATCGTCTCCATTGTCTACAATAACATGATCTATGTAGGGACAAGCGAGTGCAAACTTTTTCAATTCTGGTGCTACAAATACTTCAATACTGGCATTGGGCAGTGCATTTTTGAGTAAGCTCAATGCTGGCCAAAGCAGTACAAAGTCACCAATTTTATCATGTCTAAAAACCAGGATTCTCTTCATTATCACTTCGCACTATTGGGTTAACTTGTTCTGCGCTCTTCAGTATTTTTAACACAGATGGCTTTAGGGTCAAATTAATCTGACTTTAACTGCTGATTATATCAGTTTTAGTAGTAAGCGGGCTGTTCGGGATGATGTTTTGTGTAGAGAAGCCATAAAAATAAAAAGTGCCCCAACAAGAAAGTTACGTAGATAAAGTAACAGCTCGAACTAAAGTTAGGTACAATTAAGGACTAATATTTTGTAAAAGTAATGAGTGTTATGAAAGATTCTCTGCCAGCATTTGAAAAAGCTAAAGTTCTTGTGGTCGGTGATGTGATGCTTGACCGCTATTGGACGGGTCCGACTGGACGTATTTCGCCAGAAGCGCCAGTGCCTGTTGTGCGCATTAACCAATTAGAAGACCGTCCTGGTGGAGCGGCAAACGTAGCACTAAATATTGCAACCTTGGGTGGCCAAGTCTCTTTAGCGGGTATTGTTGGTGAAGACGAAACTGCTGCAGCGTTAACGACCGGCATTCAAGCTTTGGGTGTTGAGCCTAAATGGCACGTGGTTGCAGATAAACCGACCATCACTAAATTACGGGTGATGTCGCGTAGCCAACAGCTGATTCGTCTCGATTTTGAAGAACCTTACCAGCAAGCAGATAGTCAGGCGTTGTTAGATAGTGCTGCAAATTCTTTGGCTGATGTTGATGTGGTTATTTTATCCGATTATGCCAAAGGCGCTTTGATCGAGCCGCTAGATTTTATTCAGCAGGCAAAGTCTCAAGGGGTCAAAGTGTTAGTCGACCCAAAGGGGAGTGACTTTTCTAAATACCGTGGCGCAACACTGCTTACTCCAAACCTGCATGAATTTGAGTTAGTTGCAGGAACTGTAGCCAGTGAAGCTGATTTGGTTGAAAAAGCACATAAATTGCTTGAAGAGTTTGATTTGGAAGCGTTGTTAGTCACTCGCTCTGAGCAGGGAATGACGTTGATTACCGCTGAAAATAAAGAGTTGCATATTCCTACGGTTGCTCGGGAAGTGCACGATGTCACTGGCGCTGGGGATACGGTTATTTCTGCACTAGCGACGTCATTGGCCGCAGGAAGTACTATGGCCGAAGCGTGTGCTATCGCTAACACTGCTGCAGGTATTGTGGTTGCTAAGCTCGGCACTTCGACGGTGAGCCGCATTGAGCTTATCGAATCATTGTCTGATAATCATCATAGCGAGACAGGCTTTGGGGTTGTGACTGAAGATCAGCTGATGTACGCACTTGAGCAAACTCGATTACGCGGTGAGCGCGTAGTGATGACCAACGGCTGCTTTGATATTTTACATGCAGGTCATGTGAGCTATTTACAAGAGGCGCAAGCCCAAGGCGATAGGTTGATCGTTGCAGTTAATGATGACGAGTCTGTCAGACGTTTGAAGGGTGATGGTCGCCCGGTAAACCCTGTGGGTCGTCGTATGGCCGTGTTAGCAGGCCTTGCATCTGTGGACTGGGTGCTACCGTTTAGTGAAGACACGCCACAACGAGTGATTGCTCGTTTATTACCTGACCTGCTGGTTAAGGGGGGCGACTATAAAATTGAAGATATTGCTGGAGGTAAAGAAGTTATTGCCGCTGGCGGATTGGTTAAAATTTTGTGTTTTGAAGATGGTATTTCGACTACCAAAATAATCGAAAATATCATGGCTAACCAATAGCTTGATATCACTAGAGGGCTGGCTGTTTTGCCTTATTGCATGGCAGCGAGCTCTTTAAGTTAGACTGGAGATTAATAGTTAATAAGCTTGTCACTCTTCCTCGTGTTAGTTGTCTTTAAACTATAATCTTTAACTGGCTCCTCTCTCAAAAGTAAAGAATCTATGAACCGCACTAAAAAAATCACCAAGAAACATATGAGCAAAGTCAAAAAAGCCAATGCGAAACTCAATACTGCGAATAAGCCTAAGTACGTTTCTAAAGCAGAAAGAGAGCGTTTAGCAACGTTAGCAGCGCAAGAGGGCGCATCAATAGTCGTCGAATAGGTTGATTATCGTGCAACTCGGTAACTTTATTACAATCGATAGTCATAATTCGGACGCAGCTAATATTAATTGCCCTAATAGATATGCCAGAATAGCCGGCTAATTTTTGCTTTAGCGTTGTGAGCTAAAGCCGAAGTAACGGATAGGAGTGTTATGAATACCGTATATTCAATCGGAGAGCTGGAATCATTTTTAGTGGCGATTCTTGTACTATTTATTGGGCATAGCGTAAATCGCCATGTTGGCTTCTTTAAAAAGTACAATATCCCAGAGCCTATCATAGGTGGGTTAGTGGTCGCCGCTATTACCACCTTGCTACATTTTCAGAATATTACCCTTAAGTTTTCTTTGCCGATGCAAAATACCTTAATGCTAATGTTTTTTAGTACGGTAGGTTTGGCGGCAAGCTATAAGCTGTTAGCAAAAGGCGGCAAGAAGGTGTTCATTTTTCTTGGCATCGCTTCCGTTTACATTGTTATTCAAAATGCTGTTGGCGTAAGTTTAGCAACGGCTTTGGGGTTAGAGCCCTTAATGGGGCTTGTCGCAGGTTCTATTACGCTGTCTGGCGGCCACGGTACTGGCGCTGCATGGTCACAGACCTTTGCTGAAAATTACGGCATGAGTACGTTAGAGTTTGCCATGGCCGCGGCAACATTTGGTTTAGTGATGGGCGGCATCATAGGCGGCCCGGTCGCGCAAAGACTTATTGATAAACATAAGCTTGAATCATCTTATGGTATAGGTGGTAACCACCATAAAGATCATCCCGATCTGGTGACTTATGACCAACTAGAAGAAGACCGTGTAACAGCTAAGAGCGTGCTGGAAACCTTATTTATCTTACTACTTTGTGTCGCTGGCGCTCGCTGGGTTGGAGACTTGGTAGCAACCTTTGATATTGGCTGGCTAAAAATGCCTGACTTTGTTTACGCATTGTTTCTCGGCGTGATAATCACCAACCTGACCGAACTGACGAGAGGGTATAAGACCAATAGTGAATGTGTCGATATTCTGGGTACTGTATCTCTGGCACTCTTTTTAGCTATGGCATTGATGAGCTTAAAGCTGTGGGAGATATTTGATCTAGCGATTCCATTGCTTATTATTTTGTTAGTACAAACCATTGTTTTGGCGTTCTTTGCCTATTTCGTCACCTTTAGGTTGATGGGCTCAAATTATGACGCTGCGGTTATTGCTGGTGGGCATTGTGGTTTTGGCATGGGCGCAACCCCCACTGCTGTGATGAATATGGGGGCACTGGTTTCTCGAAATGGTCCTTCACCACAAGCTTTTATGGTGGTGCCGATTGTGGGGGCTTTCTTTATCGATATCGTTAACCTGATAGTACTGCAAGGTTACATTGGCTTTATATTGTAACGGATTAACGGATTAACGGATTAACGGATCAGCAAAATGGCGGCGAGAGTGATAAACACTCCGCCGCTAGTGCGATCAAACCAATGTAGCTTATTACTCGATTTTAGTGTCGGCGCGAGCACATTTGCCATACAGGCATAAATCATTACAAAACTAAAATCGACCACGGCCCAGGTGATTGCAAGAATGGCTAATTGTGGGCCTTGTGGAGCAGTGATATCGATGAACTGTGGAAACAGAGCTGCAAAAAAAAGTAGATCTTTAGGATTACTGATCCCCACTAAAAAGGCTTGTTTAAACAATTGAAAAGGTTGACCCGTTCCCTTAGTACGTTCGAGCTTTAACCCTTGTCCATCTGCTTTCGTGAGTAGCAATTTTACCCCAAGAAATAATAAATAGGCTCCGCCACACCATTTCAATATAGTAAATCCATATTCAGTAGCATTTAATAGGGCGCCTAAGCCTGCAGCTGATGCCATCATTAGAATTAGTGCTGAAGTTACGCTGCCAAAAGCGGTCGCGACACTACGGCTTTTACCGTAATGAATACCATGGCCCATCGACAAAACAGCCATAGTGCCTGGGGAGATGGCAATCAGTAAAATGGCGAAGAGGTACAGCAGCCAAGTATCAATGCTCATAATATTTTATACAGTGCCTAGGACGTGTTGATCTTTCACGGTTGTTTTTGCCGCAGTTTATTGGCTATTTTGACAAGGCGGAGGCTATGCCGTTTAGCTATTCTCCACAAATAGTCTACAACACAGTAAAAATAGTCAAGAAACGCGGCCCTTCGGGGTCGATTCAATGCTTCTATTACGGTGTTATGAGCTTTTCACTTAGCCAGCTAAGCTTCATCGCTCAAGCCTTGTACTAGAAGCATTGAATTCGAACAAAAATCAAGCTCGAAAGATCAACACGTCCTAAAAACTGGCTGCACTATAACGGGCTATTTAGCTTTAAGCAATTAAGCTCATAGGGATTGGTATTAACCTTTAAAGTCGGGAATGACTTTGGGGTGGCGACCTTTAATAGAGCGGTAAAACTCGATGATATGCTCCATGTCATGTTGGATGTTATCTGTGGTCTGCATGCCTTGTGGTATAACGACCGTTTTATTAGCAAAATCGAGCCCGACGGTGATGATTGGTACCTGAGCTTTGCTGGCTATATGGTAAAACCCCGTTTTCCAGCGAGTGACTGGGCTTCGAGTGCCCTCTGGTGCAAGTGCTAAACTAAAGTGAGAGTTAGATTTAAATAAATCAACGACAGCATCTACTAGGTTGTTGTTTTTAGATCTGTCTACTGGCGTGCCACCGATGGCGCGGAAGAACCAGCCCCATGGTGCAATGAAAAGTTGATGCTTACCAAGAAAGTTTATTTTTGCGCCTAGTGCGCCACGGGCAATAACGCCAATGATAAAATCCCAGTTACTGGTGTGTGGGCCTACGATGGCAACATATTGATGATCGGTTGGCAGTGTGCCGGCTATTTTCCAGCCGCTAAGTTTTAGCAAACCTTTGCAAAATGATTGAAACATATAATTAAAACCGCCCAGCTATTTTTATAAGTATTATTGTTTTCTGTGACTTTTACCAATGAGCTTGCATAATTGGTAACAAGATCTTAGATGTATAATTGGGTATAGTACACGCAATCACCTGAGTGTGGAGAGAGCCATGTTTAAAAAAGGAATTAGCGCTTTACTGTTATGCGTAGCATTTAGTGCAAATGCAGTACCAACTGATGATATTGCAAGCATATTAGAGCAGCAGCAAGCAGCATGGAATCGCGGTGATCTCGATGCCTATATGCAAGGGTATTGGAACAGCGAACAGATGCGTTTCGTCTCTAATGGCAAGTTCCGTTATGGCTGGGAAGAAACACTGGCTGCTTACAAAAAGCATTACCCAGATAAGGCGACGTTAGGCCATCTAACGTTCACCATTAAAGAGACTAAGATGCTCAGCAACTACGCAGCAATCGTGGTTGGCCGCTGGTCTCTTGAGCGTGCTAAAGACAATCCAAATGGTGTGTTCACTCTGTTAGTAGAGAAGATAGATGATCGCTGGGTGATAACCCATGACCATACTTCTGATTAGGTTAAATGCGCTGTGCCAATATGCTTTGGCTGAATAGTAAAGTCGTCACGGCCTAGGTTTCTGCCCTTACCGTCATAGCGCACCTCTGCAAAATGCACTTTTCCCTGATTGTCTTTCATTATGATGGTGGTTGAACGGGTGCCGTATTCTTGGTGTTGAATGTAGATTGAGGATAAGTGCCGCTCCCACTCTAAGCTGACACCCGTCTGCGGCAACTCATCATCGGGGGCTTGTGTGCCATCGGTCATGATTGCCAGTAAGGCTTCGACATTAGGTTCCTTGTTGGTAGTAATGTGGGATTCGATTGCTTGACTCCCTCGCGCCATCTTTGGCCAAATATCATCAAGGGCGCCATTACTGATTGAATGAAATCCAGGGCTCAATTGCGAGTAAAGCCTTAGTCGACTGTCGAAACAGAAAAGCGCTTTTTCATCACCAAAGAGCAAGTTGAATGGGTTATAGAAAGGGCTATATCGCTGCAACCATGCTTCATCTAATCCACCGCTAGATAGCGCTTTTATGGCTAGCTCGCCGCGACTTTTCATATCGGACTGGATCAGTTCTGGGTCACGGATATTGGTTAGCCCGGCAACAGAACCTTGTTGGTTGACACCAAGCCAAGTTCCGCCAGCTTCAAGATCTTTGCCTGCAAGTAGTTGGTTACTATCATCCCAAAAATGAGCGGCCTCTGTAGGGCGGTGATGAAACTCATCTCGATTGGCGCAAATAATCAGTGGGTATTCAGCGTGTGCTTTTAAAGCGACAAATAGAATGCACATAAGCCAAGTCCAAATAGAGTGATAAATACAGACTAATACTCATTAGTAGGAAAAGCTATTAAGCGGTTAGCAATTTAGTGGTTGTGAAGGCGTTTATATGTGCGACTTCGCTCAATATTGATGCTGATAGTAAATGGCTACTCTGTGTCGTATACCCTAATGGTGGTGGCCATGCTCATGAGTGTGATCGTGAGTATGTGGTTTGGCTTTGTGTAGCATTAAGCGGCTCATGAACTTACGTGGTCCGAGGCGCAGTAAGCTGGCAGCAAACAGAATAGCAACTACCCAAAGACTTATCGTGTTAATCATGTTGGGTAAGTGCCCAAGTGCTTGCCATTGCGGATGAATCCACTCGATAATAGCTAAGAGTGCCAATAGCAGCAGCAAAAGTGCCGCTCTTTGTGGCCAGTTCATCAGTTTTAATTGTGCAAAATTAATAATGGGAGCTGCAATCAATGGCAGCATTACCGCGGTTGTTGTCCAGCCGCTATAGGCCAAAGAAAGTGATAGCACTGCTGCGCCTAGGTTACAAAAACGCATTGGTAAAAAGACCAAAAGTAGCACTATAACCTGCACTACTGGGCTAGATAAAGGCACGGCAGGGTGGCCGATTAGGTTAGCTAAAATGAGGCTCAACACAATCCAAGGAGCGCTTCTATCCACTAGGTGGGCAAAACCAAAACGAATGGCTGAACTTGGTAGCGAGTCATGTGGGTCAGTTGGCTCGACTTTACTCATGGTCAGCAGTGCACCTATCAAGAGTACGGCAACGGCTTGAATCAGTGCAAAAGTAGGCCCGAGCAACAGGCCGGTGATGATGATAGCTTCTGGACCTAATAACCGCTGCAGCCAGCGTTGGCCTAGCGAGCTATTTTGTGGCGATAAGCCAAAGTGAAACCTAAGACTGGCAACAGCATAACTAAGCAGTAGGATGGGGGCGATAGTCAGCATCCAATCCAATAGATGCTCAGTTGAATGACTATGATTGTGATGATCATGGCCGCCAGAATCCATCATCAATAGTAAAAACAACAAGCCGATGCCGAGTAAGCTGCCAATACCGGCTTGATACTCAAATTGACCTTGCTTATCAGTGTTGGGGTGACCATGGGGCTGATGCAACACAACATGTAAAATTGAACCGGTGACAAAGGCCTGCAGATAAACTGTATTTTCAAGACTTAAGTGAGATAGCAGCTGCTCGCCGGCAAAATAACCGACTCCGGTTAATAGCATCATCCCAGCTAAAACGACCATTGCCCAGCGGCTACCGACTTGCGGTTTCAATAACCACCAAATCGCGACACCTACGGGTAATCTGTGCAGAATAATACCGAGTGCGAGCAACGGTGAATTACCATCTTGCTGGGCTAAAATCATCGCCCCACCATCGGTGATCGTGTGCAGTAGCAAGCCGCCAATACCGAGGATAAGGGTTAAATTGTGGGTCACTTCTGAGTAGCGATGAAATAAGCGCTCGCTGAGGGTCGGGCCCCAGATCCCAATAATCACAAACACAATCGCTAGAAATCCGCCATGTTCAAGTAACTCTGGCAAAATATGGATCAGCACCAAGCCACCCAGAGAAACGAAAATAAATCCGTCTAGGCCCTTTTGTAACCCTGTCCCCGATGAGAAAAATCGGTAAAACAAAGGCCCTAATAGTAGTGCGATACAGCTAGCTAAGAGATACAGCATGGAGATTCCAATTCAAACCGCGAGAGCGAAAAAAGCGACATAGTATACCAGTGTTAAGGTTAATTGGCAGAGCGATAAGCTGAATTTACATTGATATCTTGCTACTGATAAATTCATGTTAATTGTGAGCGGATTAGGAGCAAGTGCAAATATTTTATAACTTTTTGTTAGCTTTGTTGTAAAACATAATAGAATATTCACTTAACTCAAGTAACTAGGCATCCTTTCATCTATGGATACTTTCTCTGCCGCCGTCATGCTGTTTCTAATTATGGACCCCTTAGGTAACTTGCCTATTTTCGCCTCTATACTACGTCATATAGAGCCGAAAAAGCGTCGACGGGTATTGATCCGCGAACTTTTATTTGCGTTAGTCATCATGCTGCTATTTCTGTTTGCTGGTGAAGCGATACTTAACTTTCTGAACCTGCGCTCAGAGTCTGTCAGTATTGCTGGCGGTATCATACTATTTTTAATCGCGATACGGATGATTTTCCCGCAACCTGGTGGCGTTGTTGGTTTAGCAGCAGGAGAAGAACCTTTCATTGTGCCGATGGCAATCCCTCTGATGGCGGGACCATCAGTACTTGCAGCGCTTATCTTGCTGGCTCACACCGACGGTACTCGTATGATGGACTGGACTGTCGCTCTGCTTGCTGCGTGGGGAATGAGTGCTATTATTTTGCTGTTTTATAAAGTCTTTACTAAAGTATTAGGTGAGAAAGGGCTAACAGCTGTTGAGCGCTTAATGGGAATGGTACTGGTGATGATTTCGGTGCAGATGTTCCTAGATGGCGTAGCAAGCTACATGAAAGCACTATAACAGCTAAACCAGAGTGATTGATGTGGTCATAGGCCATTTCAATCACCCGCGATCAAACTAACCCAAGATACAAATGTTGCAGAACAATTATTAGACTGTAATACTCTGAATATAATATTCAAAAACAATAATAATTATGCTTACTTGTCTGTTTCTTTGTGCTGCTAGTCTGACTTCAATCGATTCCACCGACTATCATAATTTGCTGCCCTATCAAGGTGTGCCAACTTCAATGGAGCAAAGAGATAACAAGAAAAACCTCAACATAGGCTCAGTATATGTTGATCAAGGTGCTTGGCATGGCTTTCATCTACCTAATACTGCTGATTACTACGGCAGCTTTACTGGTCCGCTATTCATTGCCCAAGAATATAGTTTACACCTGAGTGACAGCTTGCAGAGATTGCAGTTGATTAATGTAACTACAGATGAGTTCATCTCTTTTGATAGTGCGACGAGTATCGATATACACAGCCAGCCTGATGGATTAATGCAGACCTATATTTGGTCTGATAAGAAAGTCAGTTTAACACTCAATTATAGCGATAACCGCACCGCCACAGTGATGACTGAGCTAACCAACCTTTCAAATCGTGAGCAACAATGGCAGCTCGTGTGGCGAGGCCAGCCTTTTGCTAGCCACCCTGAGCAACCACAGCAATCACTTATCGCAGAGGTAGAAACAACTGATAACCATGTGAGTTGGCATTTTAAACCTGTAATGCAAACTTGGCGTATGCAATTGGCTGATGCACAGTATCAATTGTGGTTTGACCGTGACATGTCGATAAGAGTCAATGCCCAGTCAGGATACTTAGCTATCGCAGAGCCAGTCACGATCCCCGCTCAAAAATCTCATCTATTCAAAAGTGCACAACGTTACTTCCATACTGGCGAAGAGGAAAAAGCTCACGGCGAGCCAGATTGGAGCTTGATAACACAGCAGCTTGCGGACAATAAGCGCCGTTGGCAGGACAGATTGGATAAGCTAATTGATGGTGGCGACAAAACTGCTCGTCAACTTGCAGTTAAGAGCATGCAAACCATCATACATAATTGGCGTAGCCCAGCTGGTGCTTTGTTGCACGATGGTATAACCCCGTCAATTACTTATAAGTGGTTTAACGGCGTTTGGGCGTGGGATACTTGGAAGCAGGCCGTTGCTGTCGCTAGGTTTGAGCCAGAATTGGCCAAATCGAACGTACTGGCGATGTTTGATTATCAATTTACAGAACAAGATGAAGAGCGACCGCAAGATGCTGGCAACCTTCCCGATGCCATTTTCTATAATAAAGATCCACAGCGAGGTGGTGAAGGTGGCAACTGGAACGAACGTAATGGCAAGCCTCCATTAGCTGCCTGGGCGGTATGGCAAATTTATCAACAAGATGATGATATTGATTTCATTAAAACTATGTACCCTAAACTGGTTGCTTATCACCAGTGGTGGTATCGAAATCGCGATAATAATGATAACGGATTAGCGGAGTATGGCGCTAATCTTCACCCTGCTCACATTAATGAAGATGGCTCACTAAATGTGGAGGCGATTATCGAGGCGGCGGCATGGGAGTCTGGCATGGATAATGCGCCGAGATTTGATGCGGACACTAGCTTACAGGTTTGGCAAAACCATCAAGCTGGCGAGTTAGTGGGCTACTCTGTATCGCAAGAGTCTGTTGACCTGAATGCATATTTGTATGCTGAAAAGCGTTTTTTACAACAGATGGCTGAAGTACTTGAGCGTAATGCTGATATCCAAAAGTGGGATGTTGAGGCAGAGCGGCTAGCCAAGCAGATCCAAATGCAAATGTATGATCCAGAGTCGGGCTTCTTCTATGATATTCGCTATAGTGCGACAGGCAGCGAGCTGATGATCGACAAGGGTAAAGGCGTTGAAGGCTGGTTGCCTTTATGGGCGGGTGTAGCTTCCAAAGCACAAGCTAAAATCATGGTTGAGCGACATCTCACTGCTAATGAGTTTGGCAGTAAAATTCCATTCCCAACCGTTAGTGTAGATAGTCCTAATTTTGCCGCAGCGCAATACTGGCGAGGTCCCGTTTGGTTAGATCAAGCACTGTTTGGTTTACAAGGTATTGCACGCTACGGCTATCACGAGCAGGCGCATTCATTAGCATTGCAATTAGTCACAGAGGGAGAGGGTATTATTGGTCAAAGCCCTATCCGAGAAAACTATAACCCAATCACCGGCGAAGGCCTGCATTGCACTAATTTCAGTTGGTCAGCATCGGTACTATTGCTGATCTACGACACTTGGTTGAAGCAAACGCAATAGTATTACAGAGACCGTTGATGAGCGTGGGACCAATATTCACTTGTTGATAAACCATGGTTATACCTGAGTGGTTAATCCATTTGCGCAATACAAACGTATAGCCCCTAACCATTTCACACTTTATTTTGGGTGGCTGTTCTATGTTGTAAGCCTTTGCTGGCATAAGGTATGGCGAAATAGATAAATAAAGTTGAAAACTATTGCGCAATAATGCGGTCTGATTGTTGATGGGGTGTTAAGGTTTTGTCTTTATTGCGCTGAGCAGGCCGTTATAAATCGCAACAAATGGAGTCGATAACATGAAAGTTTTAGTCCGAAAAAGTGTCATTATTAGCTTTCTTGTTAGTAGCTTCTTTATGATGAATATCGCCTTAGCCGCACCGTTGAATAGCATAACGGCTGATGCCAATATCGTTGATAAAGAGCGAGTGCTCTATTGGCTTATCAAACGAGGTGAGGTCGCCAGTAACGCCTCTAGTACAGAAAAAGAACAGGCTGTTGAAGCGTTCATTGCTCGCTCGAAAGGGCCTAAAAGGATATCTTTACAAGAAGCCAGCTTTGAAGCTGCACGTGCAGCAAAAGGTAAACCAACTAATAAACTTGTCAGTTTTGCCGCACCGCAAGCTCAATCGATTACTAATAAAACGGTTAAGGTATTAGCTGTCCTGGTTGATTTCCCCGATCTCCCTCATGATGATAACGGTCTAAGTAGTAGCGATACCTCGATGTATTACAGCGCTTATCCGGCAGAGCATTATAAAAATTTGTTGTTCTCGACTAACGGTTACGCCGGACCGTCTGGGCAAACATTGATGACGGGTTATGAATATTATCAAGCTGAATCTGGCGGGAGCTTCTTTTTTACAGGCGATGTCAAAGGTTGGTACCGCGCCGCAAGTAACGCGGCGACATATGGCGGTAATGACAGTACTGACAATGACCTTGGCGCGCTTGATTTAGTGAAAGAGGCTGTAACTGCAGCGATCGCACAGATGAGTAGTAGTGAGTTGGCAACTTATGACATTGAAGATCCCTATGATATCAATGGTAACGGCAACTTTGATGAGCCAGATGGCGCCATTGACCATGTGATGATATTTCACTCGAGTATTGGTGAGGAAACAGGTGGCGGTATGTTAGGTGCCGATGCTATTTGGTCCCACCGTGCATCGATTAATCCTTTTACCATTCCTGGTAGTAGCATGATGCTCAGTAGCTACACCATTCAACCCATCGATGCTGCTCTTGGTGTCTGTGTCCATGAGTTTGGCCATGACCTAGGCTTGCCAGATGAATACGATATCAGCGGTGAAGGCAAGGGTTCGCCTGTCGGTTATTGGTCTGTGATGGCTTCGGGCAGTTGGGGTGGGGCAATAAGAGGTACTGAGCCTACCGGGTTTAGTCCCTATGCACGTTCGTATTTACAAGAGCGATATCAAGGTAATTGGGTTTCAGAGCAAAAAGTACAACTCAGCACCTTAGATTCAAGCGGACTGGATGTTGCGCTAGTTGAAGCGGTAAATCATGAGCAGGTCAACCAGATCTCTATGGCTGTTCCAGCTGCGCCATTAGCATTCACACCGCCCTACAACGGCGAGTATCAATTCTATTCAGAACAGGGCGACATGATCAATCATGCAATGTCATTTGATGTGGTTCTGCCGGCGGTAACCCCGTTAACATTGCTGATGAAGGCGCATTGGAATATAGAGCTTGATTATGACTATGCTCAGGTAATGGTTGATGGTACTGCATTGGCTGGTAATTACACCAAAGCAAGTAATCCGCAAAACTCCGCACGTAATATTATCACTGGAAAGTCGAGTGCTCTCGCGGCAGCAGAGGGGAGTGAGAGCTGGGTTGAGTTGGAATATGACCTTAGTCCATATGCCGGCCGCACTGTACGACTCTCTATCAACTACGTGACGGATCAGGCTGTTGGTGACTATGGCATTGTGATTGATGATATCAGCATTAATCAGGCTGAGACTCAAGTGCTGTTTGACGGTGCTGAAAATGCTACCGACACAGTATATGCAGGCTTTTTACGTGTTACTGATACTAGACCCGGTAAAGATCGCCGTTACATCGTGCAATTACGAAGTCAGCAGGGGGTAGATAAAGGTTTACTCAGCCAGCGCTACGATCCCGGCGTATTACTCTGGTTTGAAAATGAAGATTACAACAGTAATGAAGTTAGCAAACATGCAGGCTATAGCTTGATTGGCGTGGTGGATGCTGACCAAAATTTAATTGGTAATTTAGGCACTGAAGTGCAAGTTCGTGATGCGGCATTTAGTTTGTTTAATCAGTCTTTTTATAGCTTCGGAACGATAGAAGATGAACATTTGTCAGGACATAAACTGTTTGAAGATTCCACCGATTATTCGGCACCGCTGCAACCAGAATCAGGAATGGTGCTGACTGAGCTTGGCATTTCAATGGAAGTGATGGCACAAGCTGAAGATAGCAGCACTGCTATGGTGAAGTTCAGCTACAAAGGTATGGCAGTCGCTCCGGAAGAACTTAGTGCGACTATTTCTCAAAATCAGCAGGGAGGCCAGGTTTCCTTTACTGCCAATGTCAGTGGCGGGGATGGGAATTATCAATACGCATGGGATTTTGGCGTCGATAATGCTGGTAGTACTATCGCCGCGCCTAGTTATACATATGCCAATGCTGGTAGTTATTTAGTGACACTTACCGTGACTGATGGCAACGGCACTGAATTCACTAATAGCACAACGGTTATTGTGCAAGCATCTCTTGAGGTTGGATTCACGTTTACTGCGAGTGATTTATCGGTCGCATTTAACAATACGTCATCTGGTGGAAGTGGCGAGCTTAGCTATCTATGGCAATTTGGCGATGGAGCAACCAGCACTGCCGCGTCCCCATCACATACTTATACTGCTGGAAGTTATACCGTGACACTGACTGTGACTGATGAACAAGGTCAAAGCGGTGTTATGACAGCGGTCATAAATGTTGCCGCTACTGCGGAAACAACCATCCAAAAGAGCAGTTCAGGCTCCGGTGGGGGGAGTTTAGGAAGCTTGTCACTCTTGCTTTTGTGCGTGTTTGCCGGCTATCGCCGTCAGCAACGCTAGACAGTAAGCTCTGGCGCTATTGTTAACAGTAGCGCCATATTGGTTCCATGTGGTTATTGAGCGAGTGCTGTAATGGCTTGCTGAGCTGCTGGAAGGAATATCTCACTGACAATCAGCTGCTCTTGAGCATGCTCGAAATAACGTCGACGCCCCCAAAGTTCACTGCTGACGTCTTGATCTAGCGATTCCGCGAGTTTAGCTATTTTGCTACAAGCTTCAAAATGTGCGACTTCTATTTTTCCTGGCGTGAACTCATCTTTTGAATAAAGTAACTCTCCGAGCGGTCTGACACCCAAACCCAAAAACTCTTGCTGTTTTATTTCCAGTAAGCGACCAGGGATAAGCGTTCTAGCAAAAATCCAAGGTACGCCATCAAGTACTAATAATACTTCTCGGATCCAGACCTGTTGCTGTGTTGGGTATTCATCGGTCAGTGGTGATAATGTGTCTTCACCAAGCACTTTTACTTCAAACACTTGGCATTGTGTTTTTAGCCTTTTGGTTAAACTGCCGCTGCTTAATAGCCAGTCTTTAAAAGGTGGGGAGGGCAAGTTGGTCATTTTGTCTGGTGAAATCCAATTAATTGATTCACCATAAGGAAAGCTTAACCTAGTCACAGTCATCTAATTCTCGGTACAATGCTAGAACCGAAGCAGTCTAGCATGTGAATGCCGACTCAGATAGCCGTTGCTGGCTTGAACTGATGGCAAGACTTGATAAGAAAACTGATTGAGAAGCTATCTCATCTTTTGTTGACGACGGAGTCATTTTTCAAATGAGAACATTTATTGCGATATTACTCTTAGGCCTGAGTAGCAGTTTCAGCCTATTTGCCGCAGACGAAAAGCCGCTAGAGGAGTACGCCTATTATGGTTTCGAGCCTGAAATCGTCACTAACTATATCTCGAATCGAAACAAGCTAGGCTATGTTAGACTTAGTGTTGAGTTAATGGTTAAAAAGCCAGAAGATTTGGTTAGTTTAGAAAGGCATGATCCTCTGCTGCGTGCTGCAATCGTAGAGATTTTAGGCAATCAAACTGAAGACAAGGTGAAATCACTAACAGGTAAAGAGGAGATTAGGCGCGAATGCTATCAAATGGTCAATCGCCTGTTAGAGCAAGAAACCGGTAAAGAGCTGGTGGTGAACCTGCTATTTACTAAATATCTGTACGATTAATCTCTCCACCCTACATTGGGAGCTTAATGAGCTTTATATCGGTATTAATAACGACTATCGGTGGCTCCCTTTAAAGGATCGAATACCCAGATTGAAGCTTCAATTATCTACCTTGTCATAGCCAATGCATTGCGCTGAGTGAACATGAATAAAACAGACAATAATCGGAACCCAAATATTCCAGTTACAGCGGCAGCAACCCTAAATAAGGGAATGCACCCTCGTAATCTCCATAATGCGGGTTATGACTTTGAGGCGCTTATTGACAGCTATAATGAACTTAAGCCGTTTGTTAAGCCAAATGATTTTGGCAACCTGTCGATAGACTTTTCCTCTCCTAATGCAGTAAAAGCGCTTAATGCCGCCTTGCTTACCTATCATTATGGCGTTGACTACTGGGATATTCCGCAGGGCTTCCTGTGTCCGCCGATCCCGGGGCGCGCCGATTACATACACCATATTGCAGATCTTTTAGCAGTAAAGAAATCCTCTAAAAGCCAGATCCCTAAAGGAAATAAAATTAGCGCATTAGATATTGGCACTGGTGCAAACGTCATCTATCCGTTACTTGGAGTCCAATCATATGGTTGGCAATTTGTCGGTAGTGATGTTGACCCTGTAGCCATAGAGAATGCACAGCAGATATTTGCTCGAAACCCTAAAATAAGTCGTAAATTACGCTGCCGATTACAAAGTAATCCACAACATGTATTTAGTGGGATTATCAACCCAGACGATCGTTTTGATGTCACTTTGTGTAATCCACCTTTTCATGCATCGCTTGCCGAAGCCAATGCAGGCACAGCGAGAAAACTGACTAATTTGGCGGCCAATCGTGCCGCTAAATCGGGTCAAAAAGGGGCAACGAAACCAACCAATATAGATACTGCAGTCCTTAACTTTGGCGGCCAAAAAGCAGAGCTTTGGTGTGATGGCGGTGAAAGGCAGTTTCTTCATAACATGATTAACGAAAGCCAATTATTTGCTAGCCAATGTTTATGGTTCACCACTTTAGTTTCTAAAAAAGAAAATTTACAGCCCGCGCAAGCGATGTTGCAGAAACTAAAAGCCCATGAGGTGAAGGTGATTGATATGCACCAAGGCAACAAAATCACCCGTATTTTAGCTTGGACTTTTTTAACGGCAGAGCAGCAGCTGTTATGGCAAAAATACCGTGAGTTGCGTTAGCAGAGCGCCGCAGTCTTCTCAATATTGCAACGGACTGCCAAAATAACTGGCTGAATGATTTCAATTTTTTTAAATCTTATCCTAAACTCATAGCAATATAACTGACTTGAATGGATTATTTGCTTAATGGGTAATATCTGTTATCAATTCAGTGACTTTTGTGTTCAATGTATGGGGATTGGCGCGCAACTGGCTCGAAGCGCAGTTATTTTAGTCGTCTGGGTAGCATTATGAACTTCAAGTTGGAAAACTTACTGGTTGAACTAGAGCTGTATTTGCAAAAGCCGGAGGTGAGATCGTCTCGGGCAGAATTAGAGCGCTTGATCAGTGATGACTTTTTGGAGTTTGCCGCTTCAGGATGCAGCTTTGGCAAGCGTGAAGTGTTATCACGCCTGCCAGATGAAAGGGCTCCATTAATTGAAACCAGCCACTTTGAAGTTAGAGAGCTGAATGAAGGTGTTTGTCAGGTTCTCTATCGTGCTAAATTAAAAAAAGCAGATGAAAACATCACTAGCTTTTCTATGCGAAGCTCAATCTGGCGCAAACATAAAGATGTATGGCAAATGGTGTTTCACCAAGGCACAGCTTGTAAGCCATTTTAATGTTTTAGCCTGATGGCTTATGCTTGTCCATTCCAAAGAATTTTTCCGCAGTCTGTTAAGTCGTAACCACCTAATGTTGCCGCCAGTTGCTGTGATTGGGGCTCAGCGAGTAAGTTGAATAACCGCTGCAGCTGACGTCTAAAGTAGATCCCTTGTGGCATAACAAAGTCAAAAGACTCTGTTACTAATGGCACGAAGCTCAAGCCACTTTCAAGGGCTACAGACTGGCAACCAAACCCAATATCAGCGTCATTACGAGCGATGTATCCAGCCAATTCGCGTTCACTTTGAGCAACTAAACTTGAGTTTAATTGGTCAAATGTCGCGCCCTGCTTCATTAACCATTGTTCTAAATGCTGCTGACTACCCGCACCAGCTTGTCTTGCTACCCAGCGCCAAGACTGTTGGGATATTTTGTCCAACTCTTGGCAGCGATGATGCATATCGGCGCGCATCATCAGACCTTGTTTACGGGTATAGCCATGCACCATTACCCATTGTTGGTGGTTTGCATATCCCTGCAGTAATGCAGGGTGACGTACGCCACGCTCTTCAACACTGCCCCAATGCAGTGTACACACATCGGCATAGCCGCGAGAAAGTAGATCTAAGCCTAAGCGAGAGCCAGTAGAGCTATAGCTAATCAGTTCACTCTTACCGACTTGTGACATCATGCGCGCAACTAGCATGGATAACAGAGGGTCGTCACTACCGGTAATATGCATACGATCGGAGAGCATACCGCTATGGCAAGAATCCATTACCCAGCGGTCGATTAATATTTTAGGGAACAACCATTTACCAGTGATTTTGGTCGCAGGTAAAATACGGTCATTGGCCATTGAATAAACTTTTTTCTCATTCAGATCTAAATACTCAGATACCTGTCTGGCACTCATGTAGATAAGCTCTGTAGGCTCAGTCATTTTGAATCCTTGTGGCAAAAAATCGTCTTAGCTTGTTGACGCGAATGACTAAATAGCATCGAATTCAATATTCTCTGCGCCGTTATAAACCAAGAAATGACGGCCTTTAGCACGTGCAATCATAGTAATCCCAAGTTTCTGTGCCAGCTCAAGCCCCATCTGGGTGGCGCCGCTACGGGAAAGGAGTACTGGAATGCCCATTTTAGCGACTTTAATGACCATCTCAGAAGTGAGTCGCCCAGTGGTGTAAAACAGTTTGTTGTGGCCAATATCTTGATTTAACCACATCTCGCCAGCCAGTGTATCGACCGCATTATGGCGACCCACATCTTCAACGAAGCCTTTGATTTGATCACCTTGGCATAAACCACAACCATGCACTGCTCCGGCATTTTTATAGGTTTCGTTATAAGCACTGATGTTTTTGAGTAGGCTATAGATCATGCTTTGCTTTATTTGAGGTGTCGGTAGGTTTATCTCATCGAGACCGGCCATGAAGCCACCATAAACCGTCCCTTGACCACAGCCTGAGGTGACGGTTTTTTCTGATAGTTTTTCATCTAAGTCATCGGTCTTTTCACTGGTTAAAATCGCAGCCGAGTTAACATCCCAGTCGACAATCACTGATTCGAGCTGACTTAAGTCTGATATAAAGCCCTGATTTTTAAGGTAACCCAATGATAAAGCTTCAGCTCTAGCCCCCAAGGTCATTAAGGTTACGATTGGGCGCCAGTTTAAATAAACAGTTAATGGGCGCTCACAAGCAATAAATTTATCAACCTGTTCGCCTTTCTCATTGACGGCTTTAACCGCAATTGTTAGCGGTACTTCGGTGTCGGTTTTAATTAAAGTTGGGTTGCTTTTGTTTGCTGTCATAGGACCCGTCATCAGTTATGGAATTTTAGTTACCGTGATTAGTAAGCAATATCTGTACCTAATTTTAGAGGGATATAAGTTAGCTACAGATCACACTTATGGGGTTGGTGTCGCCCTTTTATGTCCTATTGTAGATTGCGTTTTAGACAAAATGTCCTAATCTTTGGTGGGAATAGTTGATCTAGTTCAAATTATTATATTGATATTGTGTGGCACACATATTGCTTTACTAGAGGGTAACTATTTAGTTGGACTGCCAACCAGGCAGCCACCTCAGGCAAGACGGAGACTGAATGCAACATACCGAAAGCCAATGGCCAATGTACGTTTCTCTTAAAAAGATTGAGAAGCAAGTCGGAAGATGGACCTCAGTAACGTGGGAAGTTGACCAAATGCTTCCTGCAACCCACGCCGCACCAGAAGGTGCAAAACTTGTCTTGCTTGAGCTGCATAAAGACGAGCGCGGTAGCTACCGTATCAACATCGACATGGATAACGCCATGTTATACATCGTTTGTGACGAAAACCTTGCTGGTGATTGGATCCCTGCTGCTATCTCTGCCGACCAAAATGTCGCAGCGGGCTGCCTAGAGGGTGATACCCCTGTGCTCAACATTCCTATGCCACAAGCGATTGCTTGCTGGATTGAAGCCTTTATAACTCGCCATGGTGAAGTTGAAATTAGAGCGCATCGTCGTCAGAAGCATGTGAATCGTCGCAAAAATGAAGGTCCTAGCACTAATCATTTAGCAGGTAACTCATGAGTGGCTTACTGTCGCGCTGGAATTTGCGTCGACAAAAGGTTGAGCAGGAAGCTGAAGCTGATATAGAAACTTCTGTTGCAGTTGAGACACAGCTCGAAACAGAAGATGCCGTAATTCAGCCAACTTCTGCAGCAGAAAATACCACTGCTGAAGTTGTTGAATCTGATGAGGCGCAGCTGCTAACGGCAGAGGATTTACCTGATCCGGAAAAAATTGAAGTCGGTGGCAGCTTTGCCAGCTTTATGGGCGCGAATGTTGACCCTGCGGCTAAGTCTGCGGCGTTGAAGGCCCTTTGGAAGCAACCACATTATAGCGAGATCGATGGTTTGCTCGAATATGCCCTCGATTACAGTAATCAGCCTAAACTATCTGCTGAAGTATCGGCTGAACTCGCAAAGAAAGTATTCCGCCATGTTGTTAAAGAAAAAGACGATGAGGAGGAGAACGAAGAAGCTTTGGCACTAGAGTCAGATGAGATGACCAGTACCGAAGAAACTGTTCAAGTTGAAGCTGTTAACGATACCGAAATGGTATCGGACATTTTGGACGGGGATGATGAGCAACTGTCCCAAAATGAACCAGAGCACCATGACGACATTAATAACAAAGTTGTTTAACGTCACTATAGAGTGCTTTTAATTCCACAAATTTGGTATGTGAATTGCTGTACTTAAGGTAAAGCTGGCGCATTAATTTAGCGCAATATAATAAACAGCGACTCTACGTACAGAAACAGCCAAAGAACTGTTCAGGAACGCAATGTGAGCAATCGTGAAACGCAAGTTGGACTCAAAGAAGTTCGACAACAGGTCCTTGCTGGAACCCAGGTTATCCAAAACCTAATTCCACCGACCGTAAGCTACACCACCGAGGGCAATGTGCTCGTAATCGGGCCAGAAGATTTGGCTCGTTTAGCAGCCGACAAATTGTCCCATATGGGCCAGTGTGCCATCTTGGCTAATGAAGCCATCACCAGCCAAGATGAAGCTCATCTTGAGCAAGTCATGAATGCGGCTGAAGATGTTGAGAGCTTCTACAATAAGCTTATCGAGATCAAAGGCTTCCTAGGTCAATTTCAGGTTAAAGTCGAAAACGAAGACAGTAATGCTGATTTAAGTGTTGTGGCGATTCGAAAGGCGCACTTTGATCTTATCCTCGATTTAAGCATGAGCCCATGCATTAACTTAGAGATGCTCCCACCAGGCTACTTTTACGTTGGCCAAGATGAAGCAAAACTAGCAGAAGCATTGACACAACTGCCTGATCTTATAGGTGAGTTCGACAAGCCGCGCTATGTAAAGGTCAATAGCGAGATCTGTGCTCATAGTCGCAATGGTAACGAAGGTTGTAATCGTTGTTTGAACTTCTGCCCAGCAGATGCGATTGCCAGCGTAGAAAAGAAAATCGAAATTGATCCATACCTTTGTCATGGTGCAGGTAGTTGTACTAATGCTTGCCCAACTGGCGCAATCAGTTATGACCTGCCGACTCCACAGTCGATGCACACCTACCTTAATAAATTAGTGACACGCTTCCGCTCTCAAGCGCAAGTAGCTCCAGTGGTGCTATTCCATGATATTGGTAAAGGTGCCGAGCTAGTCACTGAGCAATTAGCAGGCGATATCATTCCTGTAGAGTTGGAAGAGATTACTGTTGCTAGCATCGATCATTGGATGTCGTCTCTTGCTTGGGGCGCACGTCAAATCCTGATCCTCAATACTGACGCAACAGCGCCAACATTGACGCAGATGCTTAATGGTGAACTTGCATTAGCCAATGACATTCTCGATGAGATGGGTCAGCCGCGTCGCATTAGTTTAATCACCGAAAACCACCTAACAGAAGCGGGTGCAGATGAGCTTGCTGAGCTACTCACCACGAGTGCAAGCTGGCCAGTGATTGTACCGGCAGAATTTAACGCGACGACTAAGCGTGAAACCATTTTCGCCGCTGTCGACCACCTTAATGAGCAAGCGGCATCAGTCGATACTTGTTTGTCTCAAAGCAATATCCCTTATGGCCGAGTCAGTGTTAATACTGAGAGTTGCACCTTGTGTATGTCTTGTGTCGCGACTTGCCCTACTGGTGCGTTAACCGACGGTGGTGATTTACCTGCACTACACTTTGTTGAACAAGACTGCGTGCAATGTGGTTTATGTGAGGCAGGTTGTCCTGAAAAGGTCATCAGCTTAACCCCACAGGTTAATTTCGATAAAGCTGCTCGCCAAGAGCGTCAAACCCTACATGAGGAAGCCCCGTTTGAATGTATTAGTTGCGGCACACCGTTCGCAACGCAATCGATGATCAAGCGGATGTTAGAAGTGGTAGGAACCCACAGTGCCTTCAGTGCCAATACAGAGCGTTTAAAAATGTGTGGCGACTGTCGAGTAAAAGACATGTTTGAAGACATACTTCAAGATCCTGAAAAGCAACTGCGATAAGAGTTTAGCCATGACCGAATTAGTAAGAGAAGTTTCAGAGAATGACCAGCTAAGAGCCGATATTTATCAGTTATTAGCGGCACTATTACGTCGCCAGCCAAGCACCGAGTTATTGCAGTTCTTAGCAGGTTTGGATATTGACGCTAACGATGACAGTGACATGACTAAAGCTTGGGTTGGACTCAAGTTGGCAGCAGAGCAATTCACTTCAGAACAACTAGAGGATGAATATTTCAATATCTTCCTTGGCGTGGGCAGCGGTGAAATCCTGCCATACGGTAGCTGGTTCATGACAGGCTCATTGATGGATAAGCCATTGGCTTTGTTACGTAATGACCTTATGCAGCTTGGTTTCGAACGCGAAGAGGAAGTCAAAGAGCCTGAAGATCACGTTGCTGCATTATGCGAAGTGATGGGCACCTTGATTTTAGAAGCCCCTGGTTACCGCCAATTAGCTTTTTATCAGCGTCATATGGGCAGTTGGATAGCCCGTTTTTGTGATTCATTAGCAAAAACACCAAGTGCGGCGTTTTATGCCACGGTTGCTGAACTTGCAAAAGAATTTTTTGTTATCGAAGCCAATGAATTTGAACAGTTAAGTTTGAATATTCCAGTGAATTGCCCAGGCAGTGAAGCGGAAAAAGTTGAGCCAAGCACTAACGAGTTAGCCTCTTAAGCTTTTGTTAGTGTTGCCAGTATTTACGCCTGTTGAGCAATTAGCTTGGCAGGCGTAGACAAAAACAGGGAGTTATCCCTAATTTAATCGAGTGATACGTTTAGTTACCTAGACCATTCATCTCAATATCTGTAATCCAAAGGAGACACTATGAAGAAGCAAGCTTCCGACATGGGTCGTCGTCAATTGCTAAAAGCATTGGCTATCGGCAGCGCCGCAGGCGTTGTAGCGACAGCGAGTGGTCAAGCAATGGCAGCGACACCTGAAGTTGCCCCCGCTGCTAAAGGCGATGGCTACCAAGAGTCCGATCATGTTCGTAGTTATTACGCCTCGTTACGCAGTAAGTAAGCGCGACGTAGTCAATAATTAAAGGAGAGTGTGTGATGCGATTAACCCGCAAAACAGACCAAGCAGCTGCAAGTAGTAAGGCTGTCTTAGGTTTAAACCGCCGCCAATTCCTCAAGTCTGCGAGCCTCGCGACAGGTGGTATTGCAGCGGCATCAATGCTTGGCGCTGGAATGATGCGTAAAGCAGAAGCAAAAGATGTTCCGTTCGATGCCCCAACTGAAGTTAAACGTACTATCTGTTCTCACTGTTCAGTGGGTTGTGGTATTTATGCTGAAGTGCAAAATGGTGTTTGGACTGGGCAAGAGCCAGCATTTGACCATCCATTCAATGCAGGTGGACACTGTGCCAAAGGCGCGGCGCTGCGTGAGCATGGCCATGGTGAGAAACGTCTTAAGTATCCAATGAAGCTTGAAGGCGGAAAGTGGAAGCGTCTTTCATGGGATCAAGCCATTGAAGAAGTTGGCCAAAAGGCACTAGATATCCGTAAGGAATCAGGTCCTGACTCAATTTTCTTCATGGGAAGTGCAAAGTTTTCAAACGAACAAGCTTATATGTACCGCAAATTTGCAGCTATGTGGGGCACTAACAATGTCGATCACTCTGCACGAATTTGTCACTCTACCACTGTAGCTGGTGTTGCAAACACTTGGGGCTATGGTGCGCAAACCAACTCTTTCAATGATATGCGTAATTCTAAAGCGATGTTGTTCATCGGGTCTAACCCGTGTGAAGCACACCCTGTCGCTATGCAACATATTTTGGAAGGTAAAGAGCGCGGCGCGAAAGTCATCGTTGTCGACCCTCGATTCACCCGAACTGCAGCTAAGTCTGATGAGTTCGTGCATATTCGTCCTGGTACGGATATTCCTTTCATTTACGGTTTGCTTTGGCATATTTTTGAAAATGGTTGGGAAGATCAGTCATTTATTGCCCAACGTGTTTACGGCATGGAACGTATTCGCGAAGAAGTTAAGAAGTATGATCCTGCTGAAGTTGAAAATGTTGCTGGTGTACCAAAAGAGCAGATGTACCGCGTAGCTAAACTATTAGCTGAAACTAAGCCTGGTACCATTGTTTGGTGTATGGGTGGTACTCAGCATCACGTCGGTAACGCCAACACCCGTTCATACTGCATCTTGCAGCTAGCCCTTGGTAACATGGGTGTGTCTGGTGGTGGTACCAACATTTTCCGTGGTCACGATAACGTACAGGGTGCAACGGACTTCGGTCTATTGTTTGATACATTACCTGGTTATTACGGCTTGAAGACTGGCTCTTGGAAGCACTGGTGTAAAGTTTGGGACCTAGATTATGATTGGGTTAAAAACCGCTTTGATCAGGAGCAGCGTTTAGGCCAAGATCCAATGACCTCTACGGGTATCCCATGTTCACGTTGGCATGATGGTGTACTTGAAGACAAATCTAAGATTGCCCAGAAAGATAACATTCGTATGTCGTTCTTCTGGGGCCAATCTGTTAACACTGAAACTCGTGGCCGTGAAGTGCGTGAAGCATTGAACAAGATGGACACCGTGGTGGTGGTTGATCCGTTCCCTACTATGGCGGGTGTAATGCACGAGCGTACTGATGGTGTTTACTTACTGCCTGCATCAACACAGTTCGAAACTTACGGATCTGTTTCAGCATCTAACCGCTCTCTGCAATGGCGCTCGCAGGTCATTGAGCCACTATTCGAATCTAAGCCTGACCATGTGATCATGTACAAGCTGGCGAAGAAATGGGGCATTGAAGGTCAATTCTGCAAGAATATTAAAGTGAATGGCGACGAGCCATTGATTGAAGATATGACCCGCGAATTCAACCGTGGTATGTGGACAATTGGTTACACAGGTCAAAGTCCTGAGCGCTTGAAGATGCACCAAGAAAACTGGGGCACTTTCGATATTAAATCGCTTGAAGCTCCGGGTGGCCCTGCACGAGGTGAAACTTACGGTTTACCTTGGCCTTGTTGGGGCACGCCAGAGATGAAACATCCTGGTTCGCAGATCTTGTACCGTACTGGTCGTGAAGTTAAAAACGGTGGTGGTAACTTCCGTGCACGTTATGGTGTTGAGCATAACGGAACTAACATTCTGGCTGAAGGCTCTTACTCGAAGGGCAGTGAAATCCAAGACGGTTATCCTGAGTTTACCGACAAGATGCTTAAGCAACTTGGTTGGTGGGATGATCTAACTGCAGAAGAGAAAGTTGACGCTGAAGGTAAAAACTGGAAAACAGATGTTTCTGGTGGTATTCAGCGTGTGGCAATCAAGCATGGTTGTATGCCTTACGGTAACGCAAAAGCGCGTTGTATCGTATGGAACTTCCCTGATGATATTCCGCTGCATCGTGAACCACTTTATACGCCGCGTCGTGATTTAGTCTCTAAATACCCAACGTACGAAGATCGTATGGTTGCACGTCTACCAACCCTTTATAAGTCTATTCAAGACGTAGACTTTGCTAAGGACTTCCCACTTGCAGTAACAACGGGTCGTTTAGTTGAGTACGAAGGTGGTGGTGAAGAAACGCGTTGTAACCCATGGCTTGCTGAACTGCAGCAAGAGATGTTTATCGAGATCAACCCTGCCGATGCAGCTGATCGCGGTTTACGTGATGGTGATGATGTGTTCGTTCACAGTCCTGAAGGGGCAAAAATCACAGTTAAGGCGATGGTAACTCCACGAGTTATCGCTGGTGAATGTTTCATGCCATACCACTTCGCGGGTGTATTCGAAGGTAAGAGCCTAGAGAAGAACTACCCAGAAGGTACAATTCCTTACGTTATTGGCGAAGCAGCCAATACTGTAATGACTTACGGTTATGACGTGGTGACTCAGATGCAAGAGACTAAGTCTAGCTTGTGTCAGATCAGCAAAGCCTAATTAACTTGATGAGGAGATAAGCCATTATGGCAGTCATGAAATTCTTGTGTGACACCAAACGCTGCATCGAGTGTAACGGTTGTGTCACTGCTTGTAAAAACGAAAACGATGCCGCTCTAGAGTGGGGTATTCAACGTCGACGCGTAGTCACTATCAATGATGGTGAGCCGGGTGAAGCGTCAATTTCAGTGGCTTGTATGCACTGTACTGATGCACCTTGTATGGCAGTCTGTCCTGCAGATTGTTTCTACCGCACAGAAGATGGCATTGTCCTGCACGATAAAGATACTTGTATCGGTTGTGGTTACTGCTTCTACGCATGTCCTTTCGGAGCGCCGCAGTTCCCTAAGAAAACAGCATTTGGTAGCCGCGGTAAAATGGATAAGTGTACATTCTGTGCCGGTGGCCCAGAAGAGACTCATTCAGATGCTGAGCGCCAGAAGTACGGTGCTAACCGAATCGCCGAAGGTAAATTACCTATGTGTGCAGAGCTTTGTTCAACCAAAGCACTGCTAGCGGGTGATGCTGGTGTGGTATCTGATATCTACCGTGAGCGTATTGCTGCTAGAGGAAACCCTGGTGCGATATGGGGTTACACCCCAACGACTGGCTAGGGCTGAATAGGGTTATGCACTTTGGTGCATAGCCCAATTAAGGAGTGAATATGTCTATGAAATCACTGCGCAGCTTGTTCGCAATGCTAGTTATCCCTCTCGTACTATCGATGGGGCTGGGATTGAGTGCATCAGCAATAGCAGCGGATGATCAAAATAGCCAACAGCAAGCGGGTAAAACCAGCGAAGCTGATCTTTGGCGCGCGGTAAAAGCGGGTGACTCAGGATTTACCACGGCTCAAGGTATTGAGCCAGGTGTACTGATCAACGTTGTTGGTAACCAAGGTAAAGATGTTAGAAACCAGTATTTAACTCCAGTTATGGCAATAACCGTTGTTGGTGTATTTGTTGCGTTTCTATTTTTCTACCTAGTAAATGGTCCTTCAAAGCTTAGCAAAGGCTTTTCAGGCAAAATGGTTCTGCGTTGGACTAAAGCCGACCTTTGGATCCATTGGGTGATGGCATCATCTTGCATGGTACTGATATTTACAGGTTTAAATATCATGTTAGGCAAATATGTATTGCAACCGTATATCGGAGAAGGCTTTTGGGCTGCACTGATTTACGGTAGTAAAACAATACATGACTGGGCTGGACCACTATTTATAGTGTCTTGGGTCTTATGTGTTGTTAAATGGATGCCAATGCAAACCTTCAAAATGTATGACTTAAAGTGGTTCCTCGTCGTTGGTGGTTACATCAATTTCGGGCCATTTAAAGGTCAACATCCTGATAGTGGATTTGCTAACGCCGGTGAGAAAATGTGGTTCTGGTCATTAACTATATTCGGCTTATTTATTGCCGCTTCAGGGTTAATGCTGGTATTACCTGGTCTTGATCTGCCACGTGAAGCTTCAATGGCTGCACTACTGATACATTCGATTAGTGCCATCATTATCATTGCATTTACTATCGTTCATATTTGGATGGCAACGGTACTGAGTGAAGGTGGTATGGAGTGTATGGTATCTGGTTATTGTGATGAAAACTGGGCTGCCCAGCACCACAATGTTTGGTACGATGAAATCAAAGAGAACAACTCAATTGTCTATAAAGATTAATTAGAGCTCGTTGATAAAAATGCCTCGACAGTGTCGAGGCATTTTTGTTTTTAACGCTGTAAAAATTGGATTTTCCTTGAATGATAATGGTACCTGCCAAGTCGAAGTATTTGCGCGAAAAACTCACCCAAAAATCACTCGATTTATCGCCGCTTAATCATCAACTATTTTTAGTTTTTTTAAGTGAACAACTCCAAGCTATATTTAGCGTTAAAGTTTGTCTGTTTTCTGACACCATAAGATGAGTTGACAGGCTGTTAATTGCTAATCATTCTCAGTTGACAATGCTTAATAACCTGCTGTAGTTGTTACATTTTGTTAAACATTTTTTGCACTACTAAAGCGTCAACTTTAGCGCCGTTTATCAGCCTGCTTTTGACAAACATGTTCTGCTTAACACTTCTTAGTAAATCTGCTCATATCCGCCGTTTTTACCCTGTTTAGATCAACTTTTATAACAACATTTTTCTTTATATTTAGCGGGCAATTTGTTGGGTGTTTTTTATCGATGGATATGGTCCATTTTTTAAGGTCACTTATTAACATGCTGTTAACGCGGCAGACGTGGCAAAAAATATAAAGCACCTTGATATATAACCAGAGTATTCCGTTCTACCAGGAGTAAAGATGAAGAAGCAACAGCCTGATCTGAACCGCAGATCTTTGCTGAAAGCGCTCACCATTGGTGGCACCGCAGGTGTCGCAATCGCCGCAACAGGCGTGAGTGTAGCTCAAGCAAGTGAAAACACTGTCAGCACTAAGAGTGCAAATGGCTATCAAGAAACTGCGCACGTTCGTAGTTATTACAATAGCTTACGCGGCTAGTTTAGGAGAATTTAAGCGATGCAATTAACTCGCAAATCCAACGCGGCACCTACCGTAGAGAAAAAAACTCTAGGTATTAGCCGTCGTCAATTTATGAAGCACGCTGGTATCACATCTGGTGGTATTGCTGCAGCTTCTCTGCTGGGTACAGGCATGATGCGTAAAGCAGAAGCCAAAGATATCCCACATGATGCGCCAACTGAGATCAAGCGTACTATTTGTAGTGCTTGTGCTGTCGGTTGTGGTTTATATGCTGAAGTACAAAATGGCGTATGGACAGGTCAAGAACCAGCTTTCGATCACCCATTCAATGCGGGCGGTCACTGTGCTAAAGGTGCTGCACTACGTGAACATGGTCACGGTGAGAAGCGTCTTAAGTACCCAATGAAACTTGTTGATGGCAAGTGGAAGAAACTATCTTGGGAGCAAGCTTTAAACGAAGTTGGCGACCAGATGCTAGATATCCGTAAAGAGTCAGGTCCTGATTCACTTTACTTTATGGGTAGCGCTAAGTTCTCGAACGAAGGCTGTTACATGTACCGTAAATTTGCGGCTATGTGGGGCACCAACAACGTCGATCACTCAGCACGTATTTGTCACTCTACCACGGTAGCCGGTGTTGCTAACACTTGGGGTTACGGTGCGCAAACCAACTCTTTCAACGATATCCAGAATGCGAACGCAATCTTCTTCATCGGGGCAAACCCGGCTGAAGCGCATCCAGTTGCCATGCAGCATATCTTGATCGCGAAAGAGAAAAACAACGCTAAGATCATTGTTGTTGATCCACGTTTCTCTCGCACAGCAGCGCACGCTGACCTACATTGTGGTCTACGTCCGGGTACTGATATTCCATTCATCTACGGTATGCTTTGGCATATCTTCGAAAACGGTTGGGAAGATAAGACATTTATCGAGCAACGTGTATTCGAAATGGAATCAATTCGCGAAGAAGTGAAGAAGTTCCCACCTAAAGAAGTGGCGAACATCACAGGTTGTAGCGAAGAAGAAGTTTACCAAGCCGCTAAGATGATGGCTGATAACCGTCCTGGTACAGTTGTTTGGTGTATGGGTGGTACTCAGCATCACGTAGGTAATGCTAACACTCGTGCTTACTGTATCTTGCAATTAGCGCTAGGTAACATGGGCGTTAAAGGCGGCGGAACAAACATCTTCCGTGGTCACGATAACGTACAGGGCGCAACTGACTTAGGCCTACTATTCGATACTCTTCCTGGTTACTACGGTCTTAAGACCGGTTCTTGGAAGCACTGGAGCCACGTTTGGGATCTAGAGTTCGATTGGGTTAAAAACCGCTTCGACCAAAACGAGTACTTAGGCCGTGTTCCGATGAACACTCCTGGTATTCCTTGTTCTCGCTGGCATGATGGTGTTTTAGAAACGCCTGAAAAACTAGCGCAGAAAGATCGCGTTCGTATGGCATTCTTCTGGGGCCAATCAGTTAACACTGAAACACGTCAGCGCGATGTACGTGAAGCACTAGACAAGATGGACACTGTAGTTGTTGTGGATCCTTTCCCTACAATGGCAGGTGTTATGCATCGTCGTCAAAATGGCGTTTACCTGCTACCTGCAGCGACTCAGTTTGAAACTGAAGGTTCTGTATCTAACTCTGGCCGTAGTCAGCAGTGGCGTGAAAAGGTAATCGAGCCATTATTCGAATCTAAAACTGACCTTGAGATCATGTACCGTCTATCTCAAAAGCTTGGTTTTGCTGATGAATACACTAAGCGTATCGCAAAAGATGCTAACGACGTATTAGTGATTGAAGACATTACTCGCGAAATTAACCGCGGTATGTGGACCATTGGTATGTCAGGTCAAAGCCCTGAGCGTTTGAAGCTACACACCCAAAACTGGGGTACCTTCAGCAATAAGACGCTTGAAGCTGCAGGCGGTCCTGCTAAAGGTGACACTTACGGTCTACCTTGGCCTTGTTGGGGTACTCCAGAGCAGAAGCATCCTGGTACTCAAATCCTGTATAACACACACAAGCATGTGCTTGAGGGTGGCGGTAACTTCCGTGCTCGTTACGGTGTTGAGTACAAAGGTGAGAACTTACTTGCTGAAGGCAGCTTCTCTAAAGGCGCCGAAATCCAAGACGGTTACCCAGAATTCACCGCTGACATGCTTAAGCAGCTTGGCTGGTGGGACGACCTAACTGCTGAAGAAAAAGCTGAAGCAGAAGGCAGAAACTGGAAGACTGATATCTCTGGTGGTATTCAGCGTGTGGCTATGAAGCACGGTTGTATCCCATACGGTAACGCTAAAGCGCGTTGTATTGTTTGGACTTTCCCTGACCAAGTACCTGTTCACCGTGAGCCGCTTTACACGCCACGTCGTGATCTTGTGTCTAAGTACCCAACATATGACGACATGCAAGTTCATCGTCTACCAACGCTGTACAAGTCAATCCAAGAGAAAGACACGGCAGCTAAGTACCCACTAGGTCTGACTTCTGGTCGTCTAGTTGAGTATGAAGGTGGTGGTGAAGAGTCTCGCTCAAACCCATGGTTGGCTGAACTTCAACAAGAGATGTTTGTTGAAATGAACCCTGCTGATGCGGCAGATCGCGCAATCCGCGATGGCGACACAGTATGGCTAGAGGGTGCTGAAGGTGGTCGTATTAAGATCAAGGCTATGGTCACTCCACGCGTTAAGCCTGGTGTAACTTGGATGCCTTACCACTTCGCGGGTGAGATGCACGGTGAAAGCCTTGCGCCTAACTACCCAGAAGGCACTGTTCCTTACGTTATCGGTGAATCAGCTAACACTGCATTGACTTATGGTTATGACCCTGTGACTCAGATGCAGGAAACCAAGGCATCGCTTTGTCAGATCGTTAAAGCGTAATTGCAGAATTAGCTAGGAGAATTGCCAGAATGGCTACAATGAAATTTTTATGTGATACCAAGCGCTGCATCGAGTGTAACGGTTGTGTCACAGCATGTAAGAACGAAAACGACTCTGCTCTTGAGTGGGGAATCCAACGTCGTCGCGTAGTGACTATCAATGATGGTGAGAAAGGCGAAGCGTCTATCTCAGTAGCATGTATGCACTGTAGCGATGCACCTTGTATGGCTGTTTGTCCTGCAAACTGTTTCTACAAGACCGAAGACGGCATTGTACTGCACGACAAAGATACTTGTATCGGTTGTGGCTACTGTCTATATGCTTGCCCATTTGGTGCGCCTCAGTTCCCTCAAGGCGGCGCATTCGGTGCTCGCGGTAAGATGGACAAGTGTACTTTCTGTGCTGGTGGTCCTGAAGAGAACCATTCTGATGCAGAGCGTCAGAAGTACGGTGCAAACCGTGTTGCAGAAGGCAAGCTACCTATGTGTGCCGAACTGTGTGCAACTAAGTCGCTATTAGCGGGTGATGCTGAAATTGTTTCTGCAATCTTCCGTGAGCGTGTTGCATACCGTGGTTCTAAAAACGCAATCTGGGGTTAATTAACTTAGGTTAATAACTTCCAAACCTACTGCTTGTTGGCTCAATTCATTGGGCCAACGGGGAGTAACAGAGGACGTATTATGAACAAATGGTTTAAACAGATAGGTATTGCGATTGCACTGTTATTCAGTGTTACTGCATTTGCCCATGATGGTGCTGAGCACACGCATGACGGACAAGCAACTGAAGGCCAAATTTGGTCGCAGTTAAAAGCCGGTGCTGAAGGTCGTACAACTTCAACAAGTGAGTTCCACGCTCAGCCAATCAACACGTATGACTTACGTGTTCTTGAGCTGCGTAGTGATATTCTTGCTCCAGCGTTAATGGCTGCCCTTTTCGGCATGATCATTATCTTTGTACTGTTTATCAAAGTGAACGGCATCTCTAAGTTGCACGGTGGCTTCTCAGGTAAACTGGTATATCGTTGGTCTAAGTTTGACGTGTCTATTCACTGGTTGGGTGCTATTCCGTGTCTGCTATTGATTTTGACCGGTTTAACACTGCTTGCTGGACGTTTCTTCTTCCAGCCTTATATTGGTGAAGGTCTTTGGTCTAACCTAGTCTACGCTGCGAAGCAGGTGCATGACATCATGGCGATTCCGTTCATGATTGGTTGGGCGTTGATGACTGTACTTTGGGCTAAAAACCAATTGCCTAAAATGTACGACATCAAGTGGATGATGGTTGTTGGTGGTTACATCAACTTCGGTCCATTCAAAGGCAAGCATCCAGATGCTGGCTTTGCTAACGCTGGTGAGAAGTTATGGTTCTGGGCCTTTGCTGTATTTGGTCTAGTGATCTCTGCTTCAGGTATGCTGCTACTATTCCCGAACTTGTTCGAGCCTAGCCGCACATTAAGCCTGATTGCACTGATCCTTCACTCTGTCAGCGCTATCATCATTACTGCTTTCTCAATCGTGCATATCTTTATGGCCACGGTTATGTCTGAAGGTGGTATGGAGTGTATGGTGTCTGGTTACTGTGATGAAACTTGGGCAAGCCAACACCATAATCTTTGGTTCGACGAGATCAAAGAGAACGGTACACTTAAATATAAAGAGTAATCTTTTTAGTATTTAAGGCTTGAACTGCAAACACCTCAGTCGATTTAATCACTGAGGTGTTTTTGTATGTGACGTATCAATATTAGTACTGTCTATTTTATGAGCCTTTGCTAAAGTATGACTTACTTAACAAAAAGCTATACATTTCCTTGATAGGAAACGGTAACTTATAACCAAATCACGTTTTGGGGTGATTTAAAGTGTTAATTTTGCTCTCCGCTGGTTCAATTCGTTCTGCCTCATTTTAATTTGAACAGCCATCTTTGATAGGAAACTTTATGTCTTCAATTATTTTGCCTGATAGTGCTCAACCTTATAACGCCAATATCACTACGCCAGATTGGATGATTAGTGGTATGGAAAAGGTGATGCAGTTCTATGTGGACCGCAATCTAAGGCTGGATACTATTTCTGCTGAGATGATGCCGAATCCAGTAGAAGGTAAGAAATACATGCTGTATGCCCATGTTCCTTTCTGTCATACCTTGTGTTCATTTTGTACTTTCCACCGCTTCCTATTTAAGGAAGATAAGGCGCGTGCTTACTTTATCTCTTTACGTAAAGAGATGGATATGGTGAAAGCCTTAGGTTATGACTTTGAGTCTATGTATATCGGTGGTGGCACCACCACGGTATTGGAAGATGAGTTAGCTCGTACCATTGAGCATGCTAAAAAACTATTCCCAAGTATTAAAGAGGTTTCTTGTGAGTCAGACCCACAGCACTTAGACAGTGATGGCTTTAAACAGCTTGAAGGCTTAGTTGACCGTATGTCTATTGGCGTACAAAGCTTCAATGATGACATTCTTACCATGACTGACCGAATCGAAAAGTTTGGTTCAGGACAACAGACATTTGATAAAATCATGGCAGCTAAAGAGCTGTTTCCAATTATCAACGTCGATCTTATTTTTGGCTTTAGAGGCCAGACTGACGAAGTGATCCAGCAAGACCTCGATATGGCATCTAGGCTCGATCCACGTCAAATTACCACTTACCCACTGATGATTACTCACCAGACTCGTAAGAGCGTGAAGGGCAAACTTGCTGCTCCTCATGGTGATATGGTGCGTCAATATCGTCAAATTCTAAATAGCTTGAATGGGCAGTACAACCAACTTTCAGCTTGGGCTTTTGGTAAAACCAATGACGAAGGCTTTGATGAGTATGTAATTGATTATGATGAATACTTAGGTGTAGGCTCTGGTTCATTTAGTTTCTTGGATGACACGCTTTATGTTAATACTTTCTCTTTGAAAAAGTACCAAGAGCGGGTTGCTAGTGGTCATATGGGTGTTGAGCAGCAGAAGAATTATGGTCGTAAAGAGGTGATGCAATATCGTTTCTTACTCGGTATGTTCTCTGGCAGACTTTCACGTAAGTATTTCCGCGAAACCTTTGGCGTTAATCTTGATACTGCACTGTTTAAAGAGATGACCTCAATGAAAGCAATTGGTGCGATCAAGAATGATCCGATGGATCCTGACAACCTTATTGTTACCGATAACGGTAAGATGATGGGCTTGTTGATGATGAAAGAGTTTTACTCGGGTATGGACAACGTCCGCGCTCAGCTACGTAAACCACTACAAGATTGCGACATGTAGTGAGTCGGTTACGCTGAAAGGCTTTATGCTTTGCTTGAGTGACTTTTTGCGGTAAATACAGCGATGTATTTACCGCTTCTTATTGAGCATTAGTACTGCTGAGCGATGAGTTGCTCTAGCTTGGCGATATCTTCTCTGATCTGCACAATATAAGTATCGGTATACTCTAGCTTTTCAAATTCATAAAGACATGCTTTATAGCGTTCGAGTCGCACTTCGAGTGGTTCATGGAACTCCGTGAGTTCATCCATACTAATAATTGAGTCCATTCAACTATCCTATTACGTGGGGATGGCACCATCATACACAGCGATGCTGTGATGAGGTCATTAAAGATAAGTATAGTCCAAATGGCTGAGTTAGTATGGAAGATTAATAGTTCATAAATACTAGGGCTTTCCAGTGCTTAGTACTGCAGCGGTTTGTTTTGCTAATTGAAAATGTCACTGTGGCCTACATGGTATTGAGATATCTCTTACAAGTTAAAGGTTAAGTTGCTCCTGGTTTGTCTGGTAGTAGCAATGCAAATAGCTAAATAGTTCATCAAAGACGCTTACCACTTGGATCGATTGTATAAATCTCTTACTATCGTTTTATCGCATGCTATTACTGAGTTGTCATGGCCAACATTTTACTTGTCGCAAACTTAAACTGTGATCGTATTTTTAACCTCAATAAACCGTTAAAAACGGGTGGCCGCTTTCATTATAAAGATGGTGGTCAACGGTTAGGCGGTGGCGGTGCGAATACGGGTATTGGCCTTGTTTGGGCTGGGCATCAAGTGACCTTAGTGACTGAGGTTGGTCGCGATGATGTTGGAGATTGGTTGTTGGCCGAGGCGAGTACTCAAGGGATAAATTGTAGTTTGATCCAGCGCCGAGCGGGGGCAACCAATGAGATGTTGTTGATGATGACTCCTGATGGGGAACGCACCATTATTCGTCCTGAACGTCCTATCTTTGAACTACCGATCCCACCTAAATGGGATACGGTGGATGCGTTTTATATTAATTCATCCTCAGAAGGGGCGGCCAGTTGGGCTAAAACGGCGATTGAGCATTGTTGGGTAGTGGCGCAGCTTGCTAAAGATGAACGAGCCAGACCTTGTCATATTTTATTGGCGTCACTCAGTGACATGCAGGGACGCTGCGAAGTGCCACCGTGGCAGTTTGCGCGATCAATTGCTGGGGAAAACTTACAGTATTTTATCGTCACTGATGGTGAAAATGGTGCCACGCTTTACAGCGAAAAAGAGCAAGTTGTTGTAGCGGCAGTACCAAGCTGTGTTGTTGATACAACAGGGGCTGGAGATGCTTACGCAGCTGGGCTTATCAATGGCTTGGTCAATAAATTGAACATCGTAGAGTCTATGCAGGAGGCTTCGATTTGGTCTAGTCATGCCGTTGCCTGTGAAAGTTCGATACCCGGTAAGGGATTAAAGTCTTATCTAACACCTTAATAATCAGCAATGTCTTTGTCATCGATATTGAGTTAGTGGTTTAACCTATTCGAGCGCATTTTGCGGCTTTGAGATCTTTGTTAACGGTTTAAAGGGCGAGCAATCATCAAAAAATTCAACTTAGCTTATTGGTAATAATCAATGCGGTCAAAGTACTTTTCAGTTAATATTTACAGTTAATTAACAAGTGCTGCTTGTTTGAACGGCTTTAATTATTAATGTGTGAAGTGAGTGTAGTATGGGTCATAAGGTATGGAACGATAAAAAGCGATTTATCTGGATCTTAACTGTGTTGCTATTAGCCGCTTTTGTCGTGACCAGTGGCATCAGCTATCAAGTTGCACATGATTCGCTAAGTGAACAGATCGAAGAGAATACATTGCCGCTGACCAGCGATAACATCTACTCAGAAATTCAGCATGACTTGCTTAAACCCATCTTCATTTCATCATTAATGGCCCAAGATACCTTTGTGCGTGATTGGACCTTAGATCAAGAAAAAACACCGGAAAAGCTGGTGCGCTACCTCAAAGAGATCCAAGAAAAATATGGCACAGTAACGAGCTTTTTTGTATCCGAATCAACCCGTAATTATTACCACTCCAGTGGTGTGCTGAAAAAGATTGATGATATCGATCCCAATGACGCTTGGTACTTCAGGGTACGCTCACTACCAAAATCTGAGAGTTACGAAGTTAACATTGACCAAGACACTGCCAATCGTAATCGTACCGTTATTTATGTCAATTATAAGGTGTTCGACTTTGATGGTAACTTTATCGGTATTACCGGCGTAGGCTTGGCGGTGGAAAGCGTTAAAAAGATGATTGAGCTGTATCAAACGCGTTATAACCGCAGCGTATACTTCACTGATAGGCAGGGCAATATAACTCTGCACAGTAAAGGTTATGCTGGTGGAGATACGTTGCAGAGTACGCCAGGGCTAGAGATGTTAGCGACTCGGGTGTTAACCAGTCCAAGTGCTTCTTTTTCTTATCAGCGAGACGGTAAAACGATCTACTTAAATAGTCGTTTGGTCTCTGATTTTAAATGGTATCTGTTGGTAGAGCAGGATGAAACCATGGGTAAGCAGAAGCTGCTGACTACCTTCTGGGCCAACTTGGGCGTGAGTATTTTTGTTACGCTGGCTATTTTATTGATTGCCAATCTAACCTTAGGTAAATATCAGCGCAAATTAGAGTTGATGGCATCTACCGATAAGCTTACAGGGGCTGCAAATAGGCAGGCATTTGAAGAGTATTTTAGTCGCTCGCTAGCGCGTTCAGTATTGGACAGCACGCCAATGTCGGTATTGTTAATGGATATCGATCACTTTAAAGCAGTCAATGATCAGCATGGGCATAATATTGGTGATCTGGTGATTAAAACGGTGTCGAACATGCTTAAAGCCGAACTTAGAGAGGAAGATCTACTCTGTCGTTGGGGTGGAGAAGAGTTCTTGATCTTGTTGCCTAATATCGATTTAAGCCACGGTAGTGATATTGCCGAGCGGATTAGAAAATCGGTAGCTGAGCGACGTATTCATGTTAATGGCTGCGAAATTAATGTGACGATCAGTAGCGGTGTTGCTGAGCACCGTGCATCAGAAAAAGCTGAAGAGTTAATTAACCGAGTTGATATCGCACTGTATCAAGCTAAAGAGCAGGGTCGTGACCGAGTGGTTTTGTCTTATTGATACAATAGTCGTTGCCACCACGGCGAGACTTGAATTGCGGCTGTTTTCACTGGCTGACGCCGAAGGTTTTTATCTGCTAAATAGTGACCCTCTAGTAATGCAATATACCGGTGATCATGCGTTTGCAGGTATAGTTGATGCCGCTCGTTTTATTCGAGATTATGACCAGTACAGATTGCATGGTTTTGGCCGTTGGTCGCTCTACTTAACTGATACGCAAGAGTACATAGGTTTTTGTGGCCTGAGTCGACAACATGCACTGGCAGAGGTTGATCTCGGCTTTAGGATTGCACGTCACCATTGGCGTCAAGGTTATGCTACTGAGGCGGCGCAAGCGGCAATTTTGTTAGCTCAAAAGCGCTATGGCTTAAGCCGTTTGATTGCGCGAGCCAAGCTTGATAATCTCGCTTCAATCTCTACCCTGGAAAAGCTTGGTTTTATTGCTACCGCAAATGTTGGTAACAAGGATGCCTGGGAGCATTTCTGTTTAAATATCGAAGATATTGTAGATAGTGGTAGTGTTAGCATAGTTTAAGTTTTTCTAGGGTTAATATTGATGACATCTCAAGTATTGGTAAAGCAGATTTCCGGTTTGTATCGCGGTTCAAGTATTGTTGATTTGGGTGTTGTACAGTCGGCTATTAATCAAAAGTCAGCAGTGAGTCAATTGTTTGTAGATTCTGAACATGTGGAAGGGGATGCACAAGCTGACCCTAAGCATCATGGCGGTCTTGACAGAGTGCTGCACCATTTCCCACGTGAACATTACGGTCAGTATCGTCGTTGGGACCTTATATCAGGTTTTAAAGATGCACCAGCAATGGGCGAGAATATAAGCACTGTTGGGCTCGACGAACACCAAGTAAACATCGGTGACATCATTCAAATAGGCGAAGTGAAACTGCAGGTAACTCAACCGCGCTCACCTTGCTTTAAGCTAAATTTGCAGTTTGATCATCAAGAGTTTGCCTTGGCAATGCAACAAAGTGGTCGTTGCGGTTGGTTCTACCGTGTGCTTGAGCCTGGAACGATACATGCGAGTGATACGATTACACTGCTAGAGCGTTGTTCTGACATCAGTGTTGCTGAAGCGATGCATATCTATTTTTTACCCGAGTTTGATGCGGTTCAGTATCAACGTTTAGCAGATTGTCCGGGATTAGCAGTTTCTTGGGTGGGCAGTTTACAGCGCCGCATCGCTAATAATGCCATTGAAGATTGGCAAATGCGCTTATATGGCGTACAACAAGCTTAGTTTCGTTTTTTATCCATTATTTCAAGGAGTAGAATTGTGACACAAGACGAGAAGAACATGGGGATCGTGGTTCATTTAGCGAGTTTCTCCGGCTATTTGATCCCGTTTGGCAGTTGATACCCAAGCGACATGGAAATGTCGGGTTCAGTGGGAGTTTAATACGCATTAGACAAGGCATTGATTGTAGGTAATGGTTGTTCCCTTGGCAAAATCAATAACACAGGATAATGCGCATTAAAACCCATCGAAGAAGGCTTTGTGCAAGTACACTTCGTTGTTGCACCAGCTTGAAATAGAGGCACTATTCATACGCTAGAGCGCCTAGAATTGAACTCGCACAATGCCTCTGAAACGATCATTTTCAAGTCGTTTGGGTATCTGGCCATTAATCGTTTGGTTAATGAAGCGAGATGAGCTGCCATTTGTTGATAGCTGCGGTCGCAACTGCTTAAACTTTAAAATTAGCATCGCAATCTACGCGATGATCAGCGCCGTGCTAATGTTGGTGGGTATCGGCTTTATTTTGCTGGGCATTATCGCGATTGTAGATATTGTGTTCACCATTATTGCAGCGATGAAAGCTAGTGAAGGTGAGAGTTATAAGTACCCAATGTCGATTAACTTTATTAAGCCTCGCTCATAGATAGCCATTGCCTATCGATAGGGTTCGATAGGCAATAACGGTCTTAGCGCTATACTTTAAAATTAGCCACTAATGAGTCGAGTCTATGTGCTAGTTGGGTCAATGATTGACTCGCCTGCGCAGCATCTTCAGCAGTATCGGCAGTGCGCTGAGTGATATCATTAATATCACTGACGTTACGGTTAATATCTTCCACGACCGTAGACTGTTCTTCAGTGGCGGCTGCAACTTGAATATTCATATCACTAATAGAACCAATGCGTTCGCTAATGCCAGTGAGCGACTGGCTAGCTTCATCAACAGCATTCACCCCTTCAATTGAGCGAGAACGACTCTTCTCCATCGCTTCAACCGCACGGCTAGCTTCCGCTTGTAGCTTATCGATCATCACTTGTACTTCGTTGGTTGATGTTGCTGTGCGTGAAGCAAGGTTGCGCACTTCATCTGCCACTACGGCAAAACCACGACCAGCTTCACCCGCTCGAGCTGCTTCAATCGCTGCATTCAGTGCTAGTAGGTTAGTTTGCTCCGAAACTGCTCTAATCACGTCAAGAATACTTTCGATAGACTTAGTATGAGTTGCCAGTGATTCAATAACTTCACCCACCTGCTCAACATCATTAGAAAGTTGGCTAATAGTCTCTCGAGCTCGAGTGACCACTACTTGACCATTATTTGAATCGGTATCAGCCGCTCTGGCGGTATCGGCTGCTTGGGCAGCGTTGCTGGCAATTTCGTTAACCGTCGCCCCCATCTCGTTAATTGCCGTAACAACCATGATGGTTTGATCTTTCTGTTGCTGGCTATCCTCTAGTGTACGCTGAGCTTGATGAGAGACGTCAATTGCTGAAGCGCCAAGTAATTTGCTGGTATCGGCAACTTCAATCACCGAGGCTTGAATTTTGCTGATGAAGCTATTAAAGCCTTGTGCCAATTGCGCAAGTTCGTCATTGCCATCTACAGGTAAGCGTTGACGAAGATCGCCTTCACCTGCACCAATGTTGTGCAGCATGTCTGCTACTTTTGCGATTGGGCGGCTGACAGAGCTGGCAACTAAGCTAGATAGTGCAATAAACACTGCTGCAATCAGCGCAGTCCAGATTAGGATTTTATAAGCAGACTCTTCAAGCAGTGAGAAAATCTCGATTTCGGGTACTTGTGCCACCAAGTACCAGTCCATTGATGGGATATAGCTGCTGGCTATAAGCATATCTTCGCCGTTGACACTGGTTTTCAATAGATTGAAATCAGTGCGTTGCATTAAGCTAGAGGTGTCAGTATCACGGTATAGATTATTAAGGCTCATCTTGCCAATTTGGCTAGTATCTTGATGCAGTTTTACCTGTCCTTGGCTATCGATTAAGTAAACAAAACCTGATTGCTCAATTTTGAATGATCTTAATAGTTGCACCATATCGTCAAGTGACTTACCTAAGCCTACAAGGCCACGGCCATTGGGTTGCTGATAATTAATAAACAATTTCACATCACCGTTGGCTTCGGTGAAAACGTTAAGCATCTTCTCTTGGCCGCTGTTCTTGTAATCAAAGAACCAAGCGTCTTGTGCTGGAGTGAGAACTCTCAAAAAACCGTCTTGGGTGTAGTAGGCTGCCGTTTCTCTATCGGCAAACGAGGCTTGAGCTAAGCCGTATTGACGGCTGACATCATTTAGCTGGTTGACCACTACTGTTTCGTCAACTTCTGGACGATCATTCTCCAGCCAACGCAGCAACATTCGGTTGTTAGCGAGTTGCTCAGCAGCATTCATCAAGGTTGATATATTAAGTTCAACTTTGTTGCGAATTTGCGCTAACATATTGGGCATTTCTGAGGTTAACATTCTCTGCTCTACCACTTGTTTAGCGCTTTGCTGGCTAAGCATGCCAACAAGGACGGTGGAGAGTAATACCGTTAACGTAACAGTGAGTAGGATTTTCTGTTTGATGGTGAGCATGTTTAATTTCATAAAAATTCGATCGCCTAAAACAGCCCTGATTGATGGCTGAAAATAAAAAGTTGGTAGCAGACTCGTCGCCAGACTAGCGAAACCCATTGGGATTAGCTTAATGAAGATGGATCTGTTTTGTAACGTGTAGGATTTGAGGCAGGTATCTGAATTTCAGTTTGAAATTATTACTCTTATATTAGCGCGGCGGATTATGTCTATTTTTTGTTATGTCCGCAACTAAAAATGCACACCATTTGGTGTGCATTTTGTCTAAATCGAACAATTCATAAAAATATCAATTCATTAAGAAGTTACATTTTATGAATAAATTCAGGTTTCGTTTACATGTTGGGATAGTTGGGTCCACCGCCGCCTTCAGGGGTTACCCAAGTAATGTTCTGGCTTGGATCTTTAATATCGCAAGTTTTACAGTGGATGCAGTTCTGACCATTGATGACAAACTTCTTTTCACCCGCTTCTTCGACAATCTCATAGACACCCGCTGGACAATAGCGTTGTGCTGGCTCGTCAAACTTGACTAAGTTCACATCAATTGGGATACGCATATCTTTTAAGCGTAGATGACAAAGCTGGTCTTCTTCATGGAAAGTATTGGATAGATAAACCGAAGACAGTTTATCGAAACTTAATTTTCCATCGGGCTTAGGGTAATCAATTTTACTGTAGGCGCTTGATTCTGCCATCTGCGCGTAGTCTGGTTTCTCATCTCTAAGGGTGACCGGAAATTTACCGCCAAACCAATTTTGGTCGATAAAGTTAAAAGCGCCACCCAGGTAGGTGCCAAACTTATGCATCGCAGGGCCAAAGTTACGCGAGCAGTATAACTCCTCTTTTAACCAACTTTCATCAAAGCGGTCTTGTAAGCAATCAAGATCTTTACCTGCATCAACTCCTGCAAGCATCGCTTGTGCCAGTGTTTCAGCAGCCAACATACCGCTCTTCATTGCGGTATGAGTGCCTTTAATTTTGGCAAAGTTCAAGGTACCAGCATCACAACCGATAATCATGCCACCTGGGAAGGTCAATTTTGGCAAAGAGTTCAGGCCACCTTTGGTGATCGCTCGGGCACCATAAGAGATACGTTCACCACCGCTAAGCGTTTTAGCAATTACTGGGTGGGTTTTATAGCGCTGGAACTCATCGAATGGGCTCAGGTGCGGATTGGCATAATTGAGATCAACAATTAAGCCTACCGCAATTTGATTGTCTTCGAGGTGATACATAAACCCGCCACCCGATGCGCCTTCAGTTAAAGGCCAGCCGCCAGTATGTACCACTTTACCTAGCTCATGCTGCTCAGGTGGGACAGTCCAGATTTCTTTAAAACCTAAGCCATAATGTTGTGGTGTTTTACCGTTATCTAATTGGAATTTCTCTATCAGTTGCTTGCCTAAGTGGCCACGGCAACCTTCTCCAAATACGGTATATTTGGCATGTAGTTCCATACCTGGTTCATAAGCATCTTTAGGTTGGCCATCTTCGCCAACGCCCATATCACCGATTTGAATTCCTTTAACGCTGCCATCTTCATTAAATAGCAGTTCGCTGGCGGGAAAACCTGGGAATACTTCAACGCCCAGCTCTTCGGCTCTCTCTGCTAACCAACGGCACAGGTTGCCAACACTGATAATGTAGTTGCCTTCGTTGTGCATGGTCTTAGGCACTAAAGCGTTTGGCATGGTGCGAGCATCAGTGGCCGAGCTCAGCATGTGAATTTCATCTTGAGTGACGGCAGTATTTAACGGTGCACCAGTGGTTTTCCAGTCATCAAATAGCTCGCCCAAGACTTTGGGCTCAAACACTGCGCCTGAGAGAATATGAGCGCCAACTTCTGAGCCTTTTTCTACCACACAAACAGTGAGTTCTTGACCACTGTCTTTAGATATTTGCATTAAACGACATGCTGCTGCTAATCCTGAGGGCCCCGCTCCCACGATTACAACGTCGAATTCCATCGATTCGCGTTCCATCAGTTCACCTTCCTTCTTTTTCCCCCGATAATTTACAGTGATTTCAGCTGAGCTCACTATAAACGGGTGTTTTAATATATAGCCCACCTTACCTCAAAATAGGTCTATGGCACAGAGTTTAAACAGCTACAGTGCAGTAAATTTAAGCATTTTTTGGGGTGATAGGTGTCACAAATATTCCACATGCGCTGCTTTTTAGCGCTATTTGGACTGAATTGACTATGGTTTGTCAGCAAAATACGCCTATAATCAAGTCTGACGGTTCTCCGAGCTTCTAATCCTACGTCGAGACAGATACGGGTTTTTAGCCGTGGCAATAACGCCACCGGGGTGAGAAAAGAAATGATCTCACCTCCCCTTACTTGGAAAGGTGATCATGTCCCAACTACAAGACAATTTTGGTCGACGGTTTCATTATCTGCGTATGTCAGTGACTGACGTATGTAACTTCAAATGCACCTATTGCCTACCTGATGGATATCGTCCAGACGGTAAACCTAAGTTTCTCGATCTTAATGAGATTGAGCATTTAGTATCGGCATTCTCGCAAGTCGGAACGCAAAAGATCCGCATCACTGGTGGTGAGCCATCGCTGCGTAAAGACTTCACTGATATTATTCGTATCATTAAAGATAACGATAGAATCAATACGATTGCGACTACTACCAATGGTTATCGCTTAGCTAAGCATGCTCAAGAGTGGTATGACGCAGGGCTTAGACGTATCAATATCTCTGTCGATAGTCTCGATCCTAAGATGTTTTACCAGATTACTGGTGAGAACAAATTCGATGAGGTGATGCGTGGTGTTGATGCTGCGCTTGAGGCAGGCTTTGAGCGAGTTAAAATCAATGCGGTTTTACTCAAAGGCCTTAATGATAAAGACTTGCCACGTTTTTTACATTGGATAAAAAGCACACCAATCGATCTGCGTTTTATTGAGCTGATGGAAACGGGTTTAGGCCACGATTACTTTAAAGCGCATCATTTAGCCGGTGCCGATATTAAAACTCAGCTTGAACAAGCCGGTTGGCAGTTCGATGTTCCAGCGGTTGATGATGGGCCAGCGCAAAACTTTAGTCATCAAGACTATCAAGGCCGTATCGGGCTAATCATGCCTTACGCCAAAAATTTCTGTGCCAGCTGTAATCGCCTGCGAGTATCGGCAAAGGGCAAGTTGCACCTGTGTTTGTTTACCGAAAACGGTGTCGACCTGCGTGACTTGTTGCAAACTCCCGATCAGCAAGCTGAGTTAATCGAACGCTTACATGGTCAACTCGCACAGAAAAAAGAGACTCACTTCTTGCACGATGGGATCACTGGCGTGACCCAACACCTTGCATCTATTGGTGGTTAGATTCTGATCTGACGCAAATACCTTGCGTCAGTTCGCCGCTATAATCGCTGCATTGACTAAATTAGTTATTTAAAGAGACCGTTATGGGACATTGTACTCAGAGCCAATTTTTGCCACTCAATATCGCTATATTAACCCTGTCAGATAGCCGCAATATTGAAACTGACACCTCTGGACAGTTTTTAGAAAATGCACTGCTTGAAGCTGGGCATAACTTAGCTGACCGTCAAATTATCAAAGATGATAAATACCAAATTCGTTCGGTGATCTCACAATGGGTTGCTTCTGAAAACGTGCAGGTGATTATTACTACTGGCGGCACTGGTTTTACCGAAAGAGATAATACTCCAGATGCCGTTAAGCCACTATTCGATAGAGATATTGAAGGTTTCGGTGAATTGTTCCGTTATATTACTTATACCGAACTTGGCACTTCTACCGTGCAGTCGCGTGCATTAGGCGGTATCGCCAACAAAACAGCCATATTTTGCTTGCCGGGTTCTACTGGCGCCTGCAAAACGGGTTGGAATAAAGTACTAAAAGAGCAGCTTGATGCCACGCATCGTCCATGTAATTTTGTGATGCACGTTAAGAAAATAACAGACTAATTTATAGATAATACTCTGCGCTCGCATTATCTAAATGCTGAGTACGCAAGCTATCTATACCGAGTTTTGAAACATATTGATTAAGAAGGTTTTACGCTAATGACAAATGCTTTTACCCATATAAATGCAGACGGTAATGCACACATGGTTGACGTGACTGATAAATCAGTGACAGAACGTGAAGCGAGAGCAGAAGCTTATATCGAGATGGCGAGTGAAACACTCGAAATGATCATGAGTGGTAGCCATCATAAAGGCGATGTGTTTGCTACTGCGCGCATTGCAGGCATTCAAGCTGCCAAGAAAACCTCAGATCTGATTCCACTTTGCCATCCATTGATGCTAACCAAAGTAGAGGTTGAGCTTGAAGCTCAACCAGAGCATAACCGAGTGTGGATCCGCAGCTTGTGTAAACTGTCTGGTAAAACGGGTGTGGAAATGGAAGCATTAACTGCAGCCTCTACTGCCGCACTGACTATTTACGATATGTGCAAAGCGGTACAGAAAGATATGGTGATTTCTCAAGTGCGTCTACTTGAGAAGCGTGGCGGTAAATCAGGTCACTTTAAGGTATAGACAAATGATAAACGTACTATTTTTTGCACAAGTAAGAGAACTACTCGGCACTGCAAGCGTTAAAGTCGAAGCGGGCGAGCATACCCAAACAGCCGAAGGGCTGCGAGCGACATTGGCAGCTACCGATGACAAGTGGGCCAAAGTGATGGCATCAGACAAGCTACTGGTTGCAGTTAACCAAACCATTAGTCAATGGGACACCGCCGTTGAAGATGGTGATGAAGTGGCATTTTTCCCACCAGTGACTGGAGGTTAAGATGATCCGCGTACAAACAGCAGATTTTAGTGTTCCTGATGAATATCAACTGATTAGCCAAGATAATGGCGATGGCGCTGTAGTGACTTTTGTTGGTAAAGTGCGTGACTTTAACGACGGCAGCGCGGTTACCGACTTAACGCTTGAGCATTACCCTGGCATGACCGAAGCGGTACTTAACCAAATTGAAGCACAAGCACGTGAGCGTTGGCCGCTAAACCACGTCAGCATCATTCACCGTGTTGGCAAGATGGCATTAGGTGAGCAGATAGTATTTATTGGCGTGACCAGTGCGCACCGAAAAGCTGCGTTTGCCGCCTGTGAGTTTTTAATCGACTTTTTGAAAACCAAAGCACCATTTTGGAAGCTTGAAGCGGGTGAAGAAGGTGCAAGCTGGGTTGAAGCGCGTGACAGCGACGAACAAGCTGCGGATGTGTGGAATAAGAAATAGCAGTGTATACCCATCAGGCTAAATACGGCTTCAACAAGTATGTAAAGTCGGATGGGTACAGATCAAATTTGAGGGCGTTGTCTGATGAAGCTTAGGATTTTTTTGCTATCGGCATTATTGCCGTTGATGTTACTGAGTAAACAAGCTTTGGCGGCAGACGTACCGGCTATCGCGGCTGCATCAAGTATTAAGTTTGCCTTAGATGATGTCGCCAAGCAGTTCCAGCAAGATACTGGGGCTAGAGTGCGTATCACCTATGGCTCATCGGGTAATTTCGTGGCACAGATAAAACACGGTGCACCGTTTGAGCTATTTCTATCTGCCGATGAGCGCTACACCAATCAATTGAGCCATGCTGGTCAAACTCAAGGAGACGGTGCTGTTTATGCCGTTGGCAAGCTGGCATTAGCGGCTCCTAAGAGCTCGCCGCTTGAGTTAGATGAGCAACTCAATGGCGTGAAACAGTTGCTCAAAAACCAGCAGCTTAAACGCTTTGCCATCGCCAATCCTGATCATGCACCCTACGGTGAACGCGCCGAAGAGGTACTGAAAAACCTAAATCTATGGCAAACTATTCAGCCACAGCTTATTTTTGGCGAGAACGTCTCCCAAGCGGCACAATTTGCGCTAAGTGGTTCGACCCAAGGGGGGTTAGTCGCACTGTCGTTAGCATCTGCCGAACGCTTTAAAAGCCGCGCCAATTACGTTGTTATTCCGCAATCTCTATACACACCGCTTAAACAGCGTATGGTGTTGACGCTTAAGGCTGGTCAAACAGCAGAAGATTTCTACAACTATATTCAAACCGATAAAGCGCAGCATATCTTTGCTGAGTACGGTTTTGGCAAAGCGGATAACTAATGGATTGGGAAGCACTGTGGCTATCGATTAAACTCAGTACCGTGACCGTGGTTATTTTGGTGCCGATGGCGATATTGGCTGGACGGTTTTTGGCTTACCGCCAATTTCGCGGAAAATCATGGGTTGAAGCTTTGGTGATGGTGCCGCTCGTGTTGCCGCCGACAGTGATTGGCTATTACTTATTAGTCGGGCTAGGCAGTGAGTCCTGGTTAGGGCAGATGTTAGAGCAGCTGCTGGGGCATCAATTGGTATTCCATTTTTCCGGGTTAGTCGTCGCCTCCATCTTGGTTAATATTCCCTTTGCAATCCAACCTATTCAACGTGCCTTTGAAGCAGTGCCTGAAGATGTACGTGATGCTGCAGCCTGTTGTGGTATGAGTCGTCTAAAGGTGTTATTCAAAATTGAATTACCTATGGTGTGGCCAGGTGTTTTGACGGCAATGGTACTGTGTTTCTCTCATGTTTTAGGCGAGTTTGGCGTGGTGCTGATGATGGGCGGTAATATTGCCGGTGAAACCAAGACCATCGCAATTTCGATATACGATAGTGTGCAAGCCTTTGATTTTGCCAGTGCCGGCAATATGTCGCTAGTACTGCTGCTATTTGCGATTACTGTGTTGGCACTTACCACGAGTTTGTCACGACGAGTGGGAGGGCAACATGTCTCAAGCCGTCGCTGATCTCTATTGCCGGATTAAACAAACAGAACATATTAATCTCGATGCTGAATTCACTTGTAAAGCGGGTGAGGTGCTTGCGGTTGTTGGTCCATCGGGTGGTGGCAAATCAACCTTGCTGCGAATGATAGCGGGCCTTAATAAGCCGCAGTCCGGTGAAATTCGTTACGGCAATGAGAGTTGGTTCTGCAGCGATAAGTCTATTCAGCTCACCCCACAACAAAGGCATTTAGGTTATGTGCCACAACATTTTGGCCTGTTTCCGAATCTCACCGCTTTAGAGAATGTGATAGCCGCACTAGACCATATTCCTAAGTCTGAGCGTGCAGCAAGAGCCAAAGATTGGCTTGAGCGCGTAAACCTACATGGCTTGCCCGATAGACTGCCTGCGAACCTTTCTGGTGGTCAGCGGCAACGTGTAGCTTTAGCCCGTGCCTTGGCAAGAGAGCCTTCAGTCCTGCTGCTTGATGAACCTTTCTCTGCGGTCGATAGAGAAACCCGAGAACGCTTGTACTTAGAGTTAGCTCGCTTAAAAGAGCAACTGGCTATCCCGGTGATTATGGTGACTCACGATCTTAATGAAGCGCTGCTATTAGCAGACAGCATGATTTTGATCAGCCAAGGAAAAATGCTTCAACAAGGCTCGCCAAGAGAGGTGTTGACCAGGCCGCGTGATGAAGCGGTTGCCAAGCAGATGGGGCTACGTAATATTTTTGATGCTCGGGTGATAGCGCAAGAGGAAGAGCGGCAGATCACTTGGCTAAAATTTGGCGAGCATCTAATTGCCAGCACCTATTTTGAAAGTTTAGATATCGGCACTAAAGTACGTTGGGTTATCCCTAACCAAGGCGTTAGATTTAATTCAATTAAGCAGGGCAGGCTGTGTCGTAGTTTTAACAAACTCGATATTACCGTCGACTCGATGTTAGTAATGGGTGAGACGGTAAGGGTGTTAGCCAGTGTGGTCGGCGTAAAACATAAAATTAATGCTGAGGTGCCACTGCATCTAGCGAAAAAACTGCAACTCGTTGAAGGCTGCGAGACGACGGTAGCGCTGAAGTCTGAATTGATCCATATCTTGGAACTTCAAACTGAAACAGAAAGCTAGTTTTGGCAGAACGTATGATCAAAGTTTAATCTTTACGTCACCTTGCTGTTATGTGTCATTTAATACTATGAACTCCTAATCTTGATGGGGTGTTTATTGAATGAAGAAAGTATTAAGCGGTTCAATTATTTTATCTGCGGTATTAACCATGCCTGCAATGGCTGCTTATAATGGCCCAAGTGTTACTCGTCATGCCTCGATCGCCGCTGATGCTGCCAATGCTAAAGATGACACTCCCGTTGAATTAACAGGTTATCTAGTCCAAAATTTAGGTGATGAAAAATATCTATTTCGCGATGCAAGTGGTGATGTAGAAGTTGAAATTGATAATGCGTTGTGGCGTGAAATGGACGTCTCAAGTGACACTAAGGTTACTTTGATTGGTGAAGTTGACGATGAATGGCAAGGCATTGAAATAGAAATTGACAGTATGCGTCTGGTTTCTCAATAATTCTTTATAGAAAGTGGTTTAGCGTTTTAGTTTTCGGAGGAGCCATGGCTCGTTGGCTAGTTGGATTGTTATTAGTATCAGGTAGTGCATTTGCTGGACAAGGCTTGTATCCACTGATGTCGACCGGTGATTATCCATCACCGATAGCGATGATGCAGAAGCTCGAACAGTTGCACCCCGGCGTGATCTCTGAATTTGAAGCCGACCTCGACAATGGCGAGCTGGTTTATGAGTTTAAAGTTATCGATCCAGAAGCAAAAACGAAAATTGAATATGAATACCGTACGATAGATGGCAGCCTCAAGGAGCGTGATGTTGAACGCCTCAAAAATGGCGACAACGACGAGCTTGCTGGCATTATGATGCTGAAAGAGAATGGCATAACATTTTCAGAGATGATTACCATTGTTTGTAAAGACAGCGGTGGTCACTTAGTTAAAGCAGAGGTCGATAACGACCTCGGTATAAGCTACATAGAGTTAGAAATTTTAGAGGTTGATGGTAAGCGTAAGTTAGCCTTCGACATGGAAAATAAGCAATTACTACCACTGCTCAAATGGGATTAAAGCATGAAAATACTCATGGTCGAAGACGACGCGACGACAGTTGAATATGTTGTAAAAGGATTTATAGAGCAGGGGCATAATATTGAAACGGCGACTGATGGTCACCAAGGCTTACTGCTAGCAACTAGCATGAAGTATGACTTGATTATTTTAGACCGTATGTTACCGCAGCTCGATGGCCTTAAGTTACTCGCTGCACTGCGCGCCACTGGTAGCCAAACTCCAGTACTAATCTTATCGGCATTAAGTCATGTTGATGAGCGTGTCAAAGGCTTACGTGCAGGTGGCGATGACTACATGACTAAGCCATTTGCATTTTCAGAGCTATTAGTACGTGCTGAAAAACTGATGCAGCGCGGCGAATCTCAGCCAATGATGACGGACTTAAGTGTTGGCCCATTGTCGATTGAACTGTTAACTCGTAAGGTGACCCTTGATGGGCAAGAGATCTTACTGCAACCAAAAGAGTTTCAGCTATTGAAATATCTTATGGAGCATGAGAATCAAGTGATTAGCCGTACACTGCTATTTGAAGCAGTATGGGATTACCACTTTGATCCGCGCACCAATGTGATAGATGTGCATATTGCTAAGCTGAGACGCAAGTTTGAAGAGCTAGGCCATGGCGAGCTGATTGAAACTGTCCGAGGGGCAGGTTATCGCTTACGCCAAGGGCATTAAGCCCTATCAGAGTAGTGCGTGGCGCATTACTATTATTTTCTCTGCATTGGTGACCTTGATTATTGGCACCTTGCTACTAGGCATGTATCGCCAGTTGATTAATGAGCAAGAGTATCAACTCGATCTTCACCTTGATGCAGAGAAAACCCGCTATCAACAGATGGCACTAACACTTGATAGACGCAGCTTTGCGACTCAAGTGCGCAGCGCTGACCCTAAAGTCGCCCTTATCGTGTGGCGCAACTCCTTCGATCTTATTGGCTCCTTGAGCATGATCCCTAATGACATGCCAATGCTACCTGCTAAGCGGGAGTTTCCGGTATTTACTGGCGGACCTGACAAGCTACATATTCTGACTGGTGGCATGGTGATGACTCGCTATGGACCGGTGTTAATCGCGACCCGAGTGGATCAGCTCGGCACCTTAATCGATAAGTTTACCAATGCTGCCATTACCGCACTCATGCTAACCGTTGTGCTGACGCTAGCGCTGGGTTATCTGTTTTCGAAGGCCATTTTACGCAGGTTGGTGCAGTACAACCGTTTAAGCGAACAGATTGAACAAGGGCAATACTCAACCCGGCTACCAGTCAGTTGGCGTCAAGATGAATTCGATATGCTGGCGCAGCAATTTAACCGTGTACTCGATACACTAGAAAAAAATCTCGCCGCTGTGCGTGGAGTTACCGATAATATTGCCCATGATCTGCGTACGCCACTGTCGCATCTGCGTATTGGTTTGGAGCAGCTGCCAGACAAGCCACAAGAGGAGCTGGCCGAGGGGTGCGCCATCATTACCGAAGAGCTAGATCACTGTTTGGCAACGTTCGACGCTATGCTGTCATTGACGCGTATTGAGGAGGGACAGCAGACCTTAGAACTGCAATCATTAAGCTTGCAGAATATCAGCCGAGATCTGTTTGAGATGGCCGAGGCGATGGCAGAGTTTAACGGTCAGTCACTTAAGCTGATGACCGGCGAAGAGTTTAAAGTGAGTGGCGACAAGTACCTGTTGTTTCAGGCGCTATTTAATTTGGTGGATAATGCTATTAAATACTCCGGTGAAGGTGCTGAGATTGTTATTTCGCAAAATCGAAATGTGATATCAATTCAAGACAATGGTCCAGGGATCCCAGCTGGTTCTCGTGATAAAGTATTTGAGCGGCTAGTGCGCTTAGACCCAAGCAGACACCACAAAGGTACAGGCTTAGGTTTATCGATGGTGAAGGCGATTCTGTCACGGCATAATGCTAAAATAGCTTTAATGGACAACCAACCGGGGCTAAAAGTACTGATTACTTTTTGATACCCGTGCATCTTGGTTGTTAAATTGCTCATGCCTGCTTGTGGAATCCTTATGTACCAAGTCATTGCCGATGAAACCGATTTTATTGTTATTTGTAAGTCGGCCAATATTCATTTTCACAGTCAAGATGGCTCAGCGGGTGTGGTTGCCCAAGCAGAGCTTGATCTCGGGATTAAGTTATATTCAGTGCACAGGTTAGATACTATGACCTCAGGTTTACTGATCCTTGCAAAATCATCGGCTGCCGCGGCGGAATTTACTCGTCAATTTAGCCAGCATAAGATTCAAAAGTACTATTTAGCGCTGGCGAAAGGCAAACCTAAAAAGAAACAAGGTTGGGTAGTTGGTGATATGGCCAAAGCGCGCCGCAGTATGCATAAGTTACTGCGCAGCATGGATAACCCCGCTAAAACGCAATTTTTCTCTCATTCAGTCGGCGATGGCATACGCCTCTATCTGCTCAAACCATTAACCGGTAAAACTCATCAGCTTAGGGTGGCGTTAGCCAGTATCGGCGTGCCTATCTTGGGCGATGAGCTATATGGTGGCGAAACCTCTGACAGAGGCTACCTGCATGCCTATAGCTTAAACTTCAGCTATAAAGCTCAAGCTTATCAATACAGCGTTGCTCCACCTTCAGGTGTTGCCTTTAACTGCCAAGCGGTGATTGAGCAGCTACAGCAGTGGCAATCCCCCGAACAGCTAACTTGGCCTAAGGCAAAGTAGTTTCAAGTTTACTGATAATCTCGCTTAAGGATTATCTAAGCATGTGCATTCACAATCTTATGGATAACGAGTAAGATAGTGTCCTCAAAATGCGACTGTTATTGCGTCTAAAAGGCGTATAACTAACAACTTTTTTTATTAACACATGAGTGAATAATTGTGCATACACGAGCCATATATCCAGGAACATTTGATCCCGTTACGAATGGTCATGCTGATCTGATTGAGCGTGCGGCTAAATTATTTAAGCATGTGGTTATTGGCATTGCACTTAACCCGTCTAAAAAGCCACGTTTTAGCCTAGATGAACGGGTTGAACTGCTTAAGACGGTCACCGCGCATTTAGACAATGTTGAAGTGGTCGGTTTTAGTGGGTTGCTGGTGGATTTTGCCAAAGATCAGCAAGCTAGCGTGTTAGTGCGAGGCCTACGAGCTGTTTCTGATTTTGAATATGAGTTTCAATTAGCCAATATGAATCGTCGCCTTAGCCCTGATTTAGAAAGCGTATTTTTAACGCCAGCAGAAGAAAACTCCTTTATCTCCTCAACCTTAGTGAAGGAAGTGGCGCACCACGGTGGTGACGTCAGCCAATTTGTCCATATTAAAGTCGCTAATGCACTAATGAAGAAAGAACAGGGATAAGCAGTAGAACATGAAAAAATTAGCTTTATCACTCAGCATTAAGCTGTTGGCACTATTGAGTGTATGCAGTTCAGCAATGTTAAGTGCAGCGCCGTGGGTCGATACCTCGGATATATACTTAAGAGCCGATATTCAAGCATTGGCCGATGCGGGTGTGATAACCGTGCCAGTCAATACCTATCCGTTAATGTGGTCAGGAATTGGTGCTGATTTAGCCAAAGCGGAACCTTCAACACTGTCACCGGCATTAGTTGATGCTTATTCTCGCGTTAATTTTAACTATCGTAATGCCGTTGAGAATCGCGGTAATACCCGTATTAAGCTCGCTGCAGCAAGTGATGCAGCAAGATTCCAGCATTTTGGCTCCGATTACCGCGAGCAAGGAGAGGCTAACGCTTCTTATGAGTATTTAGGTGATCGATTTGCCTACAAGGTATCGGCTTCGGCTAATTACGATCCTGCAGATGATGAAGAATTTCGCTTCGACGATTCTTATCTCGCCATGGCGATGGGCAATTGGATGGTGACGCTGGGTGCTGTTGAGCAGTGGTGGGGGCCAGGGTTTGACTCTGCACTACATAAATCAAACAACGCCAGACCTATGCCATCACTAATGTTAAGCCGCAATAATGCCCAAGCGTTCGAGACACCTTGGTTGTCTTGGATTGGTCCGTGGAACTTTACTGCCGGCGTTAGCATGATGGAGGAGGAGCGCGCGGTTCCGAATACACTATTGTGGAATTTACGGGGTTCTATCCGTCCATTTAGGCAGTTAGAGATTGGCGTCTCCTGGACCACCCAATTTTGTGGTGATGGCCAAGAGTGTTCATTTGAAAGTGCCTTTAAATCAATTACCGGACAGAAAGATTGCCGCAATGAAGGTGAGCTAGGTGGTTGTACCAATTATGGTAATCAGATGGCGGGCTATGATATCCGCTTTAGCGATACCTGGTATAACGTGCCATTCGGCTTATATTACGAAAGAACCTGTGAAGACTCTAAAGGCAGCATGCCATGGGATATTGTTGACTGTGCTTCAATGTTTGGCGCCGATAGCCGATTTAACTTCGATGGCCAGCAATATAAATTGTTTTTCGAGTACACCGACACCATGGTTTTCTGTGGTGAAGACGAAAATGCTTTTAACTGTTTTTACGAGCACTCAACTTACCAAAGTGGCTCACGCTACTATGGTCGCTCGCTTGGTAGTACCTATGATAGTGACGCTAAAGTGTATGTGCTAGGGCTGATTGGCCAGTTTGCTGATAGCAAGGGTTTTACTTCGCTACTACGTTATGCTCAGCTTAATAAAGATGGCAAGAGTCCGACTCATGGCTGGGCACCACAGCCACCTAAAGAAGATCTGTTGATGTTAGAGCTGAGTTATCGGATGCCTATTTGGCAAGGGATGATGAGCGTCGGCGGCACAGTGTCGCAATCTGAGTTTGAAACCGAAGAAAATGATACCGATGCGACAGTGTTTGGTACTTATGAATACCGCTTCTAACAGCTCTTTTTTCGCTTCACAGAGATAAAAAGTGAACATTAAACTGTTCGTCAGAGTCGTTGGGCTGTTATTGATCGCTATATTAGTGGCGGTGGCAGTTCAGCAAGGTTTCTTTCAGCGTTTGAGTGATAGTCAGTGGGTGGCTGACTATGTCGCCGATAATGGCTCTCGGGCGGTAGCAGAGCTGGTATTGATGGGGGCTTTCTTTTCCTGCATTGGTGGTCCAAGGCAAGTATTAGCCTTTGTATTTGGTTACGCTCTTGGTGGAGTTCAAGGGGCTATTTTTGCTACAGTGGCCGCACTTCTTGGCTGCATTATCCTATTTTTCTTTTCCCGCTTTGTATTTCGCGAACAGATTAAACGTCGCTTTGCACAAAAGCTGGCGCGGCTCGAAGCGCTGATTATTCACAAAACTTGGCTTAAAGCCTTGATGATCCGTCTATTGCCTCTAGGTAGCAACTACATTACCAATCTGCTTGCGGGAACTACCTGTGTCAGCCCATGGCAGTTCTTTGTTGGTAGTGGTGTGGGCTTTCTGCCGCAGATGTTTATTTTTAGTTTTGCGGGTGCAGGCGTGAGCTTGAGCGACGAGCATCACCTACAGGTGAGCATTGTGCTATTTGCCATCGCGTTAGCGATAGGGATCTATCTTTACCGCACCCGATTAGGCAAACAGCTTACAAGGACAGACGATTAGCGCGGTTGGCAGATGCTGCAAAACACGGTCGCCCGTTGACCCAGCTTTATTTCACTGAGTAATTGACCACAATGGGTACAGGTTTCACCTCCTCTACCGTAGACATGCAGTTTTTGCGCAAAGTAACCGGGTTTACCCTCAGCGTTGGTAAAATCTTTTAAGGTGGTACCGCCTTGTTTAATCGCTCGGGCAAGGATTTGTTTCACCTCAGCAACTAAAATGGTAATGCGCTCCGCATCGACTTTACCCGCCTCTGCTTGTGGATGAATACCCGCGGCAAATAGTGCCTCATTAGCATAGATATTACCGACCCCAACCACGATGTGATTGTCCATCAAGCACAGCTTTATCGCTTTTTTCTTATTGGCCAAAGCATCTAATAAATAACTGCTATTGAATGAGTCTTCTAACGGTTCAGGACCCAGTTTTGACAACAATGGGTGGGCTTGCTCAGGCAATTCATTCCATAGCCAAGCGCCAAAACGTCGTGGATCGTTGTAGCGTAGAATTTTGCCGCTGGCGAGCACCAAATCGATGTGGTCATGTTTCTCAACTGGACTGTTCACTGGCAAGATCCGCAAACTACCTGACATGCCTAAATGGACAATCGTTGTTCCTGCATCAGTATCTATCAGCAGGTATTTGGCACGGCGACGTACTGCTCGAATCGTTTGGCCGATAATTTGTTTGGCTATGTCAGGTACAGGCCAGCGCAAAGAGGGATTGCGGATAATTAAATCTGTTACGGTATTATCAATTAAATAAGGAGAAACTCCTTGCTTGGTGACTTCAACTTCGGGGAGTTCCGGCATTCTTTATCTCTTATTAATTTATGCTGTTGGCTACAAAAATGGTTTAGTTAATTTGGGCTCGAACAATCGGGATCAAAGACTCACGCAAACTAGTAGGAATTTGGTACCAGTTACCTGTTGGTGATTTTAATAATCCTTGGCTATCAAACAGGACCCAAAGTAGCGCGGTATCAATATCGGCAATCTGGATCACCACTTCTTGTGGTTCGCCTTCAGTTTGTGGTTGTTCGGTTAAGGCCGAAATATGCAGCTGCTCCCATGCATTAGCCCATTCGAGACAGTTAAGCACCTCTTCGCTACATTGCCAACCGGACTGACGTTTTTGCAGCCAAAAGTCACCAAGTTGCAGTTGTGACAGCGGCGCTGATTGATCAAAAAGAGCCTGTGTCTGCATGGTTGGTTGATTGCGATTGTCTTCAATCACCGTGAGTACTGAGATCATTAAGATCGATGCCAGTATGATAATGGTATTCCACTTTTTTCGGGAAAAGGCCATAGGGATATAATTCAAAAGGTTACTTAAGTATTAAGTGTATCTGTAAGTTGGGATTACCACAAATTTGGCACACGGTGGGTGACCGTTGGACACTTTTCCAATCAAACTTCGTTTGATGTGTGCATCAGGCTGCACCTGACCAAAGTTGTGGGATTCAATCCCACCATTACAGCGAATCAAGCTCCGCTTGATAAAGGTCGTGGCGCTTCGCCCACACCAGAGCCAAGGGGCAAAGCGCTTGCGCCCCTTGGCAATCCCTCAGCGCCCCGGCGAAATTTAAACAGCAAATTTCCAACGGGGAAGATTAGTGTCTGTAAGTTTGGCTACTTAAATGTAAATGCTGATATTCACTGATGTGGAGGTTTTTCTTAATTAGAAGCTTTTATTGGTAACTCTAATGCTGAGTGTTTGCGCTTTATAACCCAGTGTAGATGCGGCTGAGGCCGTCGAAAACAGGGCCAATTCTATTCCATACAGAATTTGGCATTCCCTCCATCCCTGGAGGTCAGACGTTTTCGTTGAGCTTACAGGGACCCTTTCTTTTATAAAGAGTTGCGGTGAGTCTCAGTAGCGTCTGCACATACGCCGACCGCAGGTCATTGGAACCACTGTTATCAGAAATAACTCATTCGTTTCCAAAAACGACTTTCGCCTAACTTTTAGATTCGTGCTCAATCAACCATGGGATATCTATCTGCCAGATAAACAAAACCCGACGCTTTTGACATCGGGTTTTATGTTTATGACTCTTGAGCTAACAGTCAAAAACTGTGGTGGCTGTAACCACCGTCAGCGATCTCACCGTTCAAGAATGGTTAACCACCTGTGGCATTCATAAACCTAAGGATCTGGGTTTCGCCGTTGGGATCAAAATGGTGTTCTTTGGGTTTGTGCTTGATACCGTCTAAAATCGCGGTTTTCAGCTTTTCTATGTCACCAGGAAACTCGCGCACAATCGCTTTTAAGTCGACGGAGTTCTCGTTACCGAGACATAACAGTAAACGCCCTTCAACAGTCACGCGCACGCGGTTACATTCGTGACAGAAGTTATTGCTGTGAGGCGAGATAAAGCCAACGTGAATATCGCTGCCAGGCATAGTGTAATAACGCGCTGGGCCACCGGTGCGGCGGTTAGATATGTTTAACTGGTAACGCTCACGAATTAGCGCTTTAATCTCTTCACTGCTGCAATGGCGGCTGCGTTTACGCTCATCAATAACACCTAGCGGCATCTCTTCGATAAAAGCGATATCCAGTTCGCGTTCACGGCAAAATTCGATAAGATCCAAAACTTCATCATCATTCTGACCACGTAAAATGACTGCGTTAACTTTAATTTTCTTAAAGCCTGCTGCACATGCTGCGTCAATACCTGCAATAACACGGTCAACCTTGCCGTTACGGGTTAAGCTAGTAAACAGGTCTGGCTTAAGTGTATCTAAGCTGATATTGAGCCTGTTAAGCCCTGAGTCATGCATCTCTTGGGCAAAGCGGGTTAAGCGCGAGCCATTAGTGGTCATCGACAGCTCTTCAAGCCCAGGGAGCTTGCCGAGTAGTTTTACTAATTGGTCACAGTCGGTGCGCACTAGTGGCTCACCACCAGTTAAACGGATTTTCTTCACGCCTAGCTCAGTAAAGGCTTGGCCAACCCATGCGAGTTCTTCAAGACTAAGTACATGCTCCTTGCTTAAAAAGCACGGGTCTTCGCTCATGCAGTAAACACAGCGAAAATCACAGCGGTCGGTGACCGACAGTCGCAGGTATTCGACTGTGCGGCCAAAGTTATCAACGATCAAACTCATACTACTTACCTACATGACCTCTATAACAGGTCGGCAAAAGGTTGGATATAAACTGTGTCACCTGGTTGTAACTGGTCATCTTTTTCACCTATCACGATGAGACAGTTTCCTTTTACCATAGAGCTAAGCATCCCTGAGCCTTGAGCACCTGTTGTGGTTACATGTAACTTACCATCAGCGGCTAGATGGTAGATCCCGCGCATAAATTCGGTACGACCGACTCTACTGCGCAGTGGTTTATCTGTGGTTGCTGGCACCATAGTCGGTGTCCAGTCTTGCTCACCCGCAAGCTTGCGAATGGCGGGTTGTACAAATTGCAGGAACGACACCATCACTGCAACGGGGTTCCCCGGCAAACCGAAGAACAAGCTGTTATCGATTTGACCAAAGGCCAGTGGGCGACCCGGACGCATGTTAATCCGCCAGAAGTTAATCTGGCCAACCTGCTCGAGTACCGTTTTAATGTAATCGGCATCGCCGACCGATACACCACCTGAACTGATAACGATATCAGCTTGCTTGGCGGCGCTTTTCAGCGCATCAGCTAGCGCAGCTTCAGAGTCTTGAATAATGCCTAAATCAATCACTTCGCAACCGAGTTTCTTGGCCATCGACTTGATGGTGTAGCGGTTGGAGTCAAAGATACAGTTTGGTTGTAATGGTTCACCCGGTTGGCAAACTTCATCACCCGTAGAGAACACTGCAACAGTTGGACGTTTAAAGACCGGCAGTTCACCAAAACCAAGGGATGCCACTAGACCTTGCTCAGCAGCCTGCAGTCGAGTATTGGCAGCAAGCGCGGTTGCGCCTTGGGCAATATCTTCACCCGCCTGTCTGACGTGTTGGCCTAAAGCCATTTCGCCTTCAAAGCTCACTTGGCCATCTTGTTCGTTAGCCAATTCGCGCAATTGCACGGTATCTGCGCCTGCAGGCACTGGAGCGCCTGTCATAATGCGGACTGCTTCACCGGCTTGAATGGTGCCAGCATAAGCGTGGCCTGCCATGACTTCGCCAACCATCTTATAAGCTTGGTCGTCTGCAGCGAGTTTAAAGGCGTAGCCATCCATCGCTGAGTTGGTATGCTGCGGCACGTTAACGGGCGAGATCGCATCACTAGCGAGTACTCTATTTTCCAGCTCATCGAGTGCAACGGTTTCAGTCGTTGTTACTGGGTTAACGTAAGAGAGGATTTTATCTATGCCTTGGCGTACCGACAGCGTGGTGCTGTTATCGAGTTCACAACCACAGCTTGGCGCCATTGGCAGATCGATAGGGCATGGCTTCCAGCTGGCAATGTAGTCACAGACATAATCGGCTATCTGCGCCACATTATTAATATCTAAACGTTTTAGCTCAGCAGGCAGCTCGGTATCATCGCAACAAGCAATCGCTTGAATATTGTCGTCATGGGTATGGATGAACGGTTTACCATGTGCGGCGCGGTGCAATTCAATTTTTGGCAGTTCGAGCTTTTTAAAACCTTCAACCAAAACGATATCGACTTTGTCAGCTTCAATTTGGTTTAATAGATGAGGCAGCTCTGGATCAGAGTCACGTGCATCTTCAGTCATTAATGCCCAACGAACATGGGAGGCAACTAGCATCTGCTTGGCGCCAGCTTTACGCATCTCAAAACTGTCTTTGCCTGGAATATCGACATCAAAATTATGATGAGCGTGCTTGATAACAGCGAGGCGAACACCACGGCGGTTAAGCTCTGGGATCAATTGCTTTAATAAAGTGGTTTTGCCGGTGCCGCTGTAGGCACAAAATCCGAGAACGGGAATAGGTAACGGATTAGTAAAAGGTATGCTCATTTACACCTCAGGTTATTCTTTTCGTTGGCGATAGCTTCGCTAAGTTGCTGTTTTTGTTCTGGCGTATTGACGTTAATAAAGGCATTCGGCTGGTCGCTGAAATCAGTCACTACGTAATTGTGCTTGGCGTACCAAAAATCAATTTTTCGTTCACCAGCATCTAAAAATGCTTTCATTGATGCACGTAAACTCGGCTTTAATAACATCACTACGGGTTGTTCGCGTTTACCATCGCTTGCAACTGCAAGCTCTGCATCTTCCGCGGTTAACTGCGCCAGCATTCTGCTGACTAAATCACTCGGTAACAACGGACAATCGCAAGGCACGACCATTAAATAGTCTGCTTGTGTGTGACTCATGGCAGTGATCATGCCTGCTAACGGGCCAAGATAGCCGCTGTCTTGATCACTGATGACCTCAAAGCCGAATTCAGAATACACCTTTTGATTACGGTTTGCGTTGATCAGGATCTCCTTAACTTGAGGATTTATCCTGTCAATTGCATGTTTTATCATCGGCTGGCTTTCTAATTCAACTAAGCCTTTATCGTTGCCGCCCATGCGTCTGGCCATACCGCCGGCGAGGATCACTGCATCGATCGTTATCGTCATCACTTCTTCCTGTTATTAGGGGCTTACTTAACAATAGCAATCATACTCCGACGCGAAGCAACTTAATGCTGGCGAGGTAGCAATTTTAGTACGGCAATTAGGCCATATTGTTTAGCATATTGGGATTAATATGAACTGCTAATGTAGGTGGTGCTTCAGGCACCTTATCATTATTGCTTATTTTATTGTTATCGATTAGCCATACATGGTCGCATATTTGGGTCAGCATACACGACTGATGGCTACTAATGATCATGCCTGTACCCTGTTTTTTAAGGTCGGCGACCATCTGCAGTACCAGTTGCTGCGAGTGCTTATCCATGTTTGAGGTCGGCTCATCGAGCATTATTAATTTAGGTTCGACAATCCATGCGCGAGCAATTGCCAACCTTTGTCGTTCGCCACCGGATAAGCTCGATGCTGATTGGGTGAGCAAGTGGCCTAACTGCGCCATCTCAATCGCTTGCTCTGTGCGAGCGTTAAGCCTGGTTTTATCGTTATCTGAAAAGACTTTTGGGTAGGTGAGATTGTAAAGCACGCTGCCATCAAATAGGTATGGATGTTGGTGCAGATAAAGCGCTTTACCGACAATAGAGTTGCTACGCCACCAAGGAGCTAATGCGTAACCAATGGCTTGCACTTGCCCTTGCGTCGGTTTAATCAATCCCGCCAGTAATTTCATTAATGTGGTCTTGCCACAGCCATTATCACCTTGTAAGTGGATGACTTGGTTTTGCGAAAATATCAGTTCAGCGGCGCTAAACAGATGTTTATCACCAAATCGCATCTCAAGATCTTGTGCAATAATTTTTGCCATGCTGATTAATGACTCCTCGGCTCAGCTTTGCCTCTTAGGGTACCTAAGGCAAAGTTTAGCACTAGTGCTAACACTAGCAGGACTAGGCCAAGCGCAATGGCTTGAGCAAAGTCACCTTTACTGGTTTCTAGGGCGATAGCAGTTGGGATATTTCGAGTCACACCGGCAATGTTGCCGCCAACCATCATCGAACAACCCACTTCTGTCAGGATACGGCTAAATGCAGCGATGATAGCGAGTAATAGTGGCACTTTTAACTCGCGGCAGACCGCCCAAATTGCGCTATACCATGGCGCACCTAGCGTGCGAGAGGTTTCCCATGCTCGGCGGTCAACACTGGTGAATGCGGCTTGGCTCATGGCGACAAGTACCGGTGCACAAATCATCATCTGCCCTAAAATCATGCCTTTTTGGGTGAATAACCATTTAAGATCGCCAAGTGGTCCCATACGAGTGAGCAGTAGGTAGACTAATAGGCCGATGACAACAGTGGGAACAGATTGCAGGGTTTGAATCAGATTAGTGATAAGCCAGCGGCCGCGAAAGCGAGAAAAAGCCAGCAGAAAGCCGAGTACCATAGAGGGCAGCAAGGTGATAGCTAATGCTGCAAATGATACTGAAAAAGATACCGATATAATGGACCAGACCTCTGGATCCAATGAAAACAGCAGGCTTAACGCCTGCTGTGTTAGGGCTAACCAGCCTTCATTCATTCGCTATAAGTTGCCTTGAACAATTGTTCTCCCTGAACTTTGTAGTTATTGATCATCCCTTGCGCCTCTGCGCTGATCAACCAATCACTTAATGCTTTAGCCCCTTTGTGGTTCAAATCTGGGTATTTTTCAGCACTGATCAGCATAATTTGATACGGGTTCGCCAGTGCTTTGCCACCGTCAAAATCTACTGCTAGGTCAATCTTACCTGAGTAAGCAACAAAAGTGCCACGGTCAGAAAGTGTATAACCTTGTAATTCGTTTGCCATTAACAGTGTTTTACCCATGCCTTGGCCAACAGAAGTATAGCCAGCAAAGTCTGGCTTAACATCAGCTTTATTCCAAAGAATAAGCTCTTTCATATTGGTGCCTGAGTTGTCACCACGTGAAATGAAAGGCGCACCTGATTTAGCTATTTTGGCAAATGCCGCTTCAGCTGAATCACTCGGGCGAATTTTAGCAGGGTCATTTTTTGGGCCTAAGATAACAAAATCGTTTTCCATTATCCCACGTGGAAGTCTGCCATAACCTTCTGAAACAAACTTAGCTTCAGCTGCTGGTGCATGTGTCATTACAACATCAACATCACCTTGGCGAGCAAGTTTAAGGGCTTTACCTGTTCCAGTTGCAATCACTTGTACTTTATAACCTGATTCGGCTTCGAAAGTCGGTAGTAGATTCTTCAACAAGCCTGAGTTTTCAGTACTAGTAGTGGTTGCTAGCTTAATAACTTCATTGGCTTGAACAGGCATTCCAACAAACAATGCAGCAGTCACAGCAAGACCAATAACGCGTTTAAGGTTTAACATTTTTACTCCTTGGCAAATATTTATGGGTTGCTCTATACCTGAGTACCCACTGAAAAGTGAAATCACTTGTGCAAACAAGAGCAAGTTTGATGCCATTTATATATTCGAGGATTTTGTATCACATCAGTCGCTTAAGTGTGAGCTTGATCCCATGCTCATCAAAAAGCATTCAGACAATATGTCCCAATGTAGCTAAACCGTGGTTCATAGTGACCTATTTGCGGCCGTTAGGTGGTAGACTTTGTTCATTATGAGTCAAAATGTCCTGTTTAAGACAAGATGAGCCAGAGAGTAAATACTATGAAGCCAATTCCTTCCGCCGTATCAGTACTAATAGTTGATGATGAACCTGGTATGCGCAGCTTTTTGAAAAAGGCGCTGGCAAAGAAGTTTGCGCTGGTGGAGACCGCTTCTAGTGTTGAGGATGCAGAACAGTTGCGCTCTCGTTGTCACTTTGACCTGCTTATTGTCGATATTCGCTTACCTGGGCGTTCAGGTATTGAATGGCACGAAGCACTCAATGATCAAGAGCGGCGTTCTGACATCATCTTTATGACAGGTTATGCCGATATGGACGTGGCAATAAAAGCACTACGCGCCGGTGCATCTGACTTTATTATGAAACCGTTCCATCTAGAGCAGATGATGAAAGCCGTCGATCGCTGTATTGAGCGACGTTTACTCAAGCGTGAAAACTTAATGTTGCGCCGCGAAGTTTCTTTCAATCAATCTTCTACCATTATTGGCCAAAGCGATGCGATGACTGAGGTCAAGGATGTGATTGCGCGTGTGGCACCAACCAATGCCGTGGTATTGATTGAAGGTGAGTCGGGTACAGGTAAAGAACTGGTTGCCAGACAGTTGCATACATTGAGTGGTCGTCAAGGGCCATTTGTGGCGGTTAACTGTGGTGCCATTGCCCCAGAGTTATTAGAAAGTGAGTTATTTGGTCACTCCGCAGGTTCTTTTACTGGCGCAAAAGGTAATCGCGAAGGTTTGTTTAGTTTTGCTTCAGGCGGCACTATTTTCCTCGATGAAATTGGTGAGATGCCGCTAAAAATGCAGACAGCGTTACTACGAGTGTTAGAGCAACGCACTATTCGCCCAGTAGGCAGTGAGAAAGAGATCAATATTGATGTCCGGGTGCTAGCGGCAACTAACCGCAAGTTATCTGAGGAGGTTGAAGAGGGTAACTTTAGGCGCGATCTCTATTACCGCCTCAACGTGCTTGATATTGTGATCCCACCACTGCGTGATAGACCGGAAGATATTGTAGAGCTGACCCATCACTTTACCTGCCAGTTAGCCTCGGAGCTTGGCGTTAAAGAGGTGGTGTGGAGTCATGAAGATATGCTTAAACTGCAGCAACATGAATGGCCAGGTAATATCCGTGAGCTGCGAAATATGATTGAACGCTGTATATTGCTCGGCAAGCCACCTGCAGAGTACTGGAAAGCCCAGCCTAAAGCAGAGATGGTGGCAGAATCTGGTTACCCGCTGCAATGGGCGTTAAAGGATGTTGAACGTGACCATGTGACCCGAGTTGTCGATATACACGGTGGTAATAAATCAGCGGCAGCAAGAGATCTTGGTGTATCGCGTAAAACGCTAGACCGCAAGTATAAAGAGTGGTTTGGCGGTGAAAAGAATATTGAAGAATAAGCCATTGGGCAGGAGAGTTTAGGTGTCATTTTTTTCCAATATATTTGGTGTTAGTTGGCAGCAGATGCAGGCTAAGGTGCGTTATCGCATTCTTATTCTCACCTTGCTACCGATTTTATTAACACTTGTCAGCCTAGTGTTTATTACCATCTATTGGAATATCAGTTACACCGGTAAACAACTGTTTATGAAAGTAAAGGCAGACTTAACTGTTGCCAATAATACCTTAGTGTCGGTGCAGACGACTCAAGAAAAAAGACTTGAGCTAGTGATGCAGTCGTGGAGGTTTCAGAATGAATTTAGGCAACTAGAGCCTAATGAGCGTATTCTGAGGGCTGATTTGCAACAGCAGTTGGCGCAAACCAAAATCGAGTTGGATCTCGATTTCCTTCGGTTGATCACGGTCGCTGAAGCCGCAGCCGATCCCGATTTACGCCAGATGTTACCGCATATAGAGGGTGACCAACCATTTTCAGGTTTAATGGTGTTATCGCCCAGTCGATTGTCGCGTATCGATCCTGCACTGACTGAACGAGCAAAAGTGACGGTGATGAAAACTCAGCGGGCGCAGGAGCCGAGTAAAGTTGAGGAAAAGCGAGGCTTATTAAGCCGCAGTTTATTGCCTATTCCTGATGCTGATGGACATGTAGCCTGGTATTTAGATGGCGGAATTCTACTCAATAGAGATACTCGTATTGTCGACCATATTCGCGATCTGGTTTATGACAAAGGCACTCTGCCGGAGCGCTCTATTGGTACGGTGACTATCTTCCTCGATAATATTCGTGTCAGTACTAACGTACCGCTGCATTTTTTCCCTAAAGGCGACGATGAACGTGGTCGAGCGCTCGGTAGTTTAGTGTCATCCGAGGTGCGTGAGAAAGTCTTGAATCAAGGGCTATTGTGGGTTGATCGTGCCTTTGTATTTAACGATTGGTTTATCTCCGCCTATGCACCCTTAGAGGATGTGCAAGGTAGACGTATCGGGATGATCTATACCGGTTTCTCTGAATCACCCTTTATTCATAATTATCTACTGAATATTATTGAACTGGGTACCATCTTGATGCTGGTATTACTGGTTTCAGGTTGGTTGGTTTACCGCGGTGCTTATAGTCTATTGCAACCTATTGAGCGTATTCATCACGTAGTAAAAGCGGTGCAATCAGGCCGAAATCTTCGCATCGGCTCCTTAGGGCTTGATAGCGGTAACGAGTTGTCTAACTTGGCAGAGCAGTTCGATCGCATGCTTGATCTGCTGCAGCGACGTAATACTCAAATTCAAGCCGCGGCAGAGCAACTCGAGGTTAAAGTTGAAGAGCGCACTCGCAGCTTGCAAGAAAAAACCGAAGAACTACAAGCCAACGTCGCCTTGCTTAATGAGACTCGCCAGCAACTGGTTATCAATGAAAAGCTAACAGCACTTGGTGAGCTGACTGCTGGTATCGCTCATGAGATTAATAACCCCACTGCGGTTATTCTTGGCAATATGGAGCTACTGAAATACGAACTTGGTGATAATGCTGATGTTGTTGAAGAGGAGATTGAACTGGTTATTCAACAGGTCGGTCGTATCAGTACTATTATTCGCAGTTTATTGCAGTATAGCCGCCCAGGCGAGTTTAATGCGCCGCTAGAGATGCATCAGATCACACCGATTATTGAAGAGATGTTGGTGCTTGTTCGTCACTCAATACAAAAACAAGAAGTGGTACTGCATCAAGAGCTCAACGCAAGTTATCCAATTCAAGTTAACCGACCCCAGTTATTGCAGGTGCTTATTAACATTGTTGTTAATGCTGCTCATGCGATTAATGATAAGGGGCAGATCTGGATCCGTACCTATGACTGGGTGCAAAGAGGTGATCCAGTAGGCGTTAAAATTGAAATTGAGGATGAAGGCAAAGGGATCCCAGAAGAGGAACTTAACCGTATTTTCGACCCATTCTACACCACTCGCAAAGATGGCACCGGCCTGGGCTTGTCATTAAGCTACGGTATCATCAAACGTATTGGTGGCACCATAGAGGTGACCTCTACAGTGGGTAAAGGCAGTATGTTTACGATTGGTCTGTACCATACCGCTGTTGAAGCGCAAACCGATACTCCATACGAAGGGCTGCAGTTCCATGGCAGTGCATCAGATAAGGACGATTAAAAGAAAGCTCAACATAACAAGCCAGAACTTACCTTCTGGCTTTTTTATACCGTCTAGCTGAAGATATTGGTTGCAGAGGCATTAACTCGATAGCGTTAGGAATTTTAGGCAAAAAAAAGCCAGAATAAAATTCTGGCTATAAAGAGTGTGTGTGAGCAATGTCGTGCAAAACCCGTCGCAATAAATTAATGCTAAATAAGCAGTTACCTAGTGCTCTTGGTAAAAAACTCAAACTTTCAGGAGATGAGATGCCTTTAAGTTTTGATGAGTTTTGGAACGCATGCAAATAATAATCATTATCATTTGGTTGTGCAAGCTTTATTTAAATAATTCTGTAATTAGTTGACTGAAATGGTGTGTTATTGAGATAATTCATTTATTTACAAATACTTAGATGGAATTGTTTTTTGCGGTAAAGAGAGTAATTGTCATAGAGGCAAATTACAGGCAAAAAAAAGCCGGGGAAAAATCCCGGCCACTTAAGAGTGTGTGAGCAATGTCGTGCTTAATAAAACTCGTTAACCATTAAAGATGATGAGAACTTTAACCATTAACCTGAGTTCTGGAACGCAAGTTAATAGTAATCATTCTCATTTGTGTTTGCAAGTTTTATTATGTAAAGAACTCGATAAACTTTTATAGCTGCTTTTGCAGGTGCAGTTTGTTTTGACTTAAGCGCTGGCTATCTGCAGTCATGGCTGTGATCTGGTATTGATTGTTGATCAACATGTTCAGCATTACAGGGAAGCAGTTTTGGGTTTTCACTTCCATCAGTCTATAGCCTTGTTGCTTTGCCCAACGTTCTTGGTATTCAAGCAGACTTTTAGCTAAGCCTAAGCCGCGATAGTCAGGCACTATACCGCCTAACCAGCTGTAGAATGTATCATCTGCATTTTGATAACCAAGCTTAAAACCAGCGACTTCACCTTCAATCTTAGCGATAAGCAATAGTGCAGAAGTCGACAGCAACCGAGTGCTGATCTCTTGGCTTGAATAAGGCTGCTCAAATTCAGGGATAGCGTCATAAGCTTGATCTAAGCGTGCTAATACTTCAGGTGTAAACTCGGTAATTGCTTCAATTTCAATGGTGTACATTTTCTACTCTCATAATTTTCGCCAGTTCACCATAAATGTCTCTTAAATAAACGAGGCAAAGGTGAACGAATTGGCGAAATTATAACAGGTCTGGCCAGTTGTTGTTAAGAGTAGATTGGCACTACAGTGCGGTTTTGCGAGCTGTCTCTTGCAAAATCTTATCTTGTAACACCTTAAGTAATAGACCGTAGGCGGGTAAGAACAAGCCTAGACTAACGATAAGTTTGAAGCCGTAGTCAACCGTTGCTATTTCCGGCCAGTTAGCAGCCATAAAGCTATCTGTTGAGGCGTAAAAAGCGAGAGAGAAGAACACCAGAGTATCGACGAGGTTACCAATAATGGTTGATGCTGATGGTGCAACCCACCAAGATTTTGTTTGTCTTAATTTGGCAAAAACAAAGATGTCCATCAATTGACCTATCAAATAGGCTGCAAAGCTGGCAAAGGCAATTCTAAAGACAAAACTGTTGAACTCTAGTAAGGCTGCAGCACCTTGAAAGCTACCTTGATGAAACACCACGCCCATCAGGTAAGAGATGATTAAGGCTGGGAGCATGGCGACAAAGATGATTTTTCGCGCAGCCTGTTGGCCAAAAATTCTAACGGTAAGATCGGTTGCAAGATAAACAAAAGGAAAGCTAAAAGCGCCCCATGTGGTATGCAGTTCGAAGATCTGAAATGGAAGTTGCACCAAGTAGTTACTGGCACAAATAATAACAATATGAAAGCCTGCTAAAAGCAGCAACGCACGGCGAACCTGCGTTTGAGATAACATCAACATCTTGTGGCCTTTTTTAATAAATCGGGCGGGGTGAGGGAACCCGCAATAGCAAACATCGCTATAATTTTACAATTTTTGGTTAATCAAAGTAGTGTGAACCCATAATCGGGGCGGCAAATTATAGAGCAGAATTTTTTCAGAGCAAGCATAAAAATGATGTAGCAGTTGATTAACCACTACATCATGATGTAACTGATTGATTTTTTTTGCGGCGTTAAAGTTCGGTCAATATTGACAGGATAGTGGTTAACTTGTTTTCAAGTTCGCTCCACTCTTTATCCGGCTCTGATCCTGCGACAATCCCAGCACCAGCAAATAGGTTGATGCGACCAGGTTCAATACGGGCACTGCGAATAGCGACTGCAAATTCACTTTCATGCTTATTGAAGTAACCACAAGCACCAGCATACCAGCCTCTGACGTAACCTTCCTGCTGGCGAATAAAGTTCATCGCAGGTTCTTTAGGTAAACCACCAACTGCGGGTGTAGGATGTAGCGCTTGAATGAGCTGAAAATCATTCACCCCCGCTTTTAGTTCGGCTCTTATAGAGCGATGTAGATGTTGAATATGGCTTAACTTAAATACCGTTGGAAACTCCTCGGCGCCAACGTAATGGCTTAGAGGGTTTAGTACATCAACGATTTGCTGTCTAACTAGCTGATTCTCGTGACTGTTCTTAGTGTCATCCAAAAGCTCTTGTGCTAAGGCTTTGTCTTGCTCTTGGTTGATGCCTCTAACCGTAGTACCCGCTAAGGCCTCAGTAAATAACTCACGCTGTCTGCGGCGATATAACCGCTCAGGAGTGCAAGAGATAAAGGCACTATCGGGGCTAAACTGAAAACCAAACTGAAAGCTATTAGGGTTTCTTCCTTGCCAACAAGCGAGCAGTGTCCAAGGATCAACTTGCTCATTTATTTCCAGTTGAGTTTGGCGAGATAGCACCACTTTTGGTGTTTCTTTAATAAACTTTGGATGGGTAACCTGGTTGACCAGTTCGGTCCAGCGGTAACGATCGGGTTTATCGCTGCGGCCCATTAATGCGACCTTATTGGGCGGTGTAAGCGGCTTAGGTTTATCTAATGCCGCGATTGCCTGCATTGCAATGGCAATCTCTTCCTCTAGAGTACTGTCGGTAAAGTTAAGATTTACCAGCAGTTTAAATTCATCACCACTGCGGCGTAATTCAATACGAGGCAATACAAAGTGTGCCTTGCCAAACTCTGGCCAGCTTTCATTTTTGCGGTCAAAAGCAACTCCACCATAATAGCGGACGTCTTGATTACTGGTGAGTGCTCTTTGCTTTTGGTATTCAGCCGACATCTCTATATCGTCAACATCATCACCAAAAAAGAAATCTTTGCAGCAACCAATAGCCGCGACCTCCTCTTCGGTATCACGACCTTTCCAATAGATTCTTGGATAAGTGGACTGCGCTGCTAACCAAGCAATTACCGGGATCGCCGAAATCGTCACCGACAGCTGGATAATAGGATCGCTGTGTGGTTGCAGAGTAAAGGATGTGAGCTTGTCGGTTAAAGACTTAATCGCGTGAGACAGCAAAGGGGCGGTCAATAAATACTCCAAATCGTATTTCTTATGGGTTATGTGAGGCGCTGACCTCTACTTGCAGTTGACCCATTTTCAAACTGGTAATAAGAATCTTTACCACAAAGTAATATCCACCGAACAGAGTGTCAAGTCGGTTGCTCTGCTGCTGTGAGCTGTCACTGACTATTTTATGTTCACGCTTTCGTTTTTCTTTATCTTTAAGTGTAGCGGATTCATTTTAAAGCTTTTGCTGTGTCTTTTTGTCTGTCGACAAGTCTGTGATGGACATATTGTCCTCATGGGTGTTGCCCCTTTACTCCCTTTGTTTTAATTAGTTGATCTAAGTTTGTATTTGTAAGTTGATAGCTTGTGCGTTGCTACTCTCTTTCTAACAATAGGCGCTAATAATGTCGTTAGGATGATGAAAACCAATGAGAAATAGAAACAACACCTTAAAGCTGTCTGCAATTGCTTTGGCTTTAAGTATGAGCTACCAAGTGCAAGCAGATGATATGGAGAGAGATCCCATTTTAGATGTTACTGAGGTGATAGTCGTTCATGGCAAGCAAGCTTCAGTCACTGAGTCTGCAACCACTCATTGGAGTCTTAACGAACAAGAGATCAAAGCTACTGGAGCTCAAAGCTTAGATCAGTTACTTAAAAACGTACCAGGGCTTTATGTCAGAGTGGGCGGGCAAGGCACCCCAAGGGTTGATGTTCGAGGCTTTAAAGCACGTCATGTTATCTATTTAATTAATGGTGTCCCCGCTAATGGCGCTGAAGATGGCCAGTTCGACCCAAGCTTAATACCTGCCAGCCAGATAGGTTCAGTTGAGGTCTCTGTTGGGCCAACATCTGTGCTTTATGGTCCAGGCGGAGCAGGTGGTGTGATTAACATTATTACTAAGCAGGGCGAGGATGCGCCGCGTTTATCTGGACGCCTTGAAGCTGCCCAAGATAACACCTTTAATGGTGATATTAGCGCTGCTGGAAGCGGTGATAACTGGCAGGGGTTGATTAATTACAGCCGTCAGCAAACCGATGGTTGGCCAATGTCGAGTGACTATAACGACACTGAATATCAGCAGGGTGATGTGCGTGATAACGCCGATAAAACCTTGGATAATATTTATGCACAAGGTAGTTATCTGCTGAATGATAACACCCAACTAATGGCTAACATGAGCTTCAAACAGGGCGAATGGGGTAAGCCAAGTCGAGATGGCACCGGTTCAGGGATCGCGAAGTTTGAGAGAGTTGACGATTACCAAGCAAAAACCTTTCAACTGGGATTGGCTCATAAGTTCAATGACATGTTTACCTTGCGTGGTTTTGGTTACTACAACCAGAGTGATGTGTTGGAGACTCAGTATAAAGATGACGCATACCAAGCGATAAAAGCGCAGCAAGATGGTCGCTCTACGGTCGAGGGTGGCAACCTACAGTTGATTTCCAACTTTGACCAAGCGGGTATTGTCACAACGGCAATTATTGCTGAAAAGCAAAGCTGGCAGTCGCAGGCTCTTGCAAGTAGCCAAAATAGCAAAAGTGGCTCAGGTAATGGTGGTGGAACTGGTAACGGCGGCGGCAATGGCGGCGGAAGCAATAGCGGTAGTAATAGTGGCGGTGGTAACAGTGGCGGTGGTAACAGTGGCGGTAACGGCGGCGGAAGCAATAGCGGTAGTAATAGTGGCGGCGGTAACGGCGGTGGCAATGGAAGTGGTAGCAGCGACAGTTTTGATGACTCAGCATGGTTATATACTGCGGCGCTAGAGTATCAATATCAAGCAGATGACTATGGTGTAACACTCGGAGGCGCTTTTCATGATCAAGACAGAGTATCGGGGTCAGAACAAGATTACTCTGGGCAGTTATCGCTCTACTGGCAAGCACTAGAGCATACCCGCATTAATATGGGAGTGGCGCGTAAAGTCCGATTCCCTTCTATGCGCAATCTCTATGCACAATCTACAGGTAATGCTGATTTACAGGCGGAAGTATCACAGCATTTTGAGCTGGGCTTATTGCAGGATATTGGTTACTCAACAGAGTTGAATATCGCAGGTTTTTATACCGATGCTGAAGATTACATTGCCAAAGACTTAGCGGGTACTTATCAAAACATGGGCGACTATGCTTTTAAAGGGGTCGATCTGCAGCTGCAAAATAATAGTATCGATGACCTATCGATGACTTTTATGTATAGCTTTTTGGATACTGAAGACAAATCAGCGGCAGAGACATTTCAAACTCTAGAATATCGCCCTCGTCATCAACTGCGCTTTCAAGCGCAATACCAACTGCCATTTGCAATGCGTATCAACCTAAATGTTGAACGGATCATGGATCAAATCTACTACGCCCAGCACAAGGTCGCAGGAGAAAAAGTTCTGCTTGAACAGTCGCTAGATGACTACACCTTGGTTGATGTTAATTTGGTGCAGCCGTTGCTTGATGACAAGTTAGAGCTGTATCTAAGAGCCACCAATTTATTGGATGAAAATTACTATCAAAGTGAGTCATTACCTCAAGCAGGTCGCCAAGTGTTTATTGGTTTGAACTGGCAGATATAGTCAACCGGAGGTCGCTGATGCAACTAATCTCGCTAAAAGGGATTCATTTTGGCTATGACACATACCAAGCAGAGATTTTGGATGATCTTAACTTGGTGGTCAATCATGGCGAGTGTCACTGCATCAGCGGTGCAACTGGCTGCGGGAAGTCGAGCTTACTGCACCTTATCGCTGGAGAGTTATGTCGTCCTTTTGAGGGGGATATGACTCGTCATTCGGCGTTAATGGTTGGGCTGGTGATGCAAGATCCCAATGTACAAGTTCTACGCCAAAGCGTTGGGGCTGAGATTGCCTTCGCCCTAGAGAACCTCGGTGTTCCCTCTAATGAAATGTTAGATAAAGTGCAGCAAGCGCTGCGACGGGTTGGACTATATGTCAGTTTAGACATGCCTATTGATGTGCTGTCACTTGGGCAAAAGTACCGCCTAATGTTGGCCGCTCAACTGGTGTTTGAGCCCAATCTGTTGCTGCTCGACGAACCTTGGACTCAGCTTGATAATCATGGGGTGCAAGAGCTGTACTTTGTACTTAAAGAGCTACTCCGTGACGGTGTTGCTATTGTGATGGTGGAGCATCAGCCACAAGCATTTGGCCAGCTTGTTTCCCACCTATGGCAGCTAGAGAACGGCAAGTTAGTCGCGGGACTATTCCAACCTTCGCGGCCGCATAAGCAACGGTTACCCAGGTTAGGTGCAAATGGTGGCAGGGCAGCAGAGCAAAGAGTACTGATATCACCGCACCGCTTTCAGTTCTCTACAGGTTCGCCTTTATTTCGCTGTACAGCATCATTAAGCGTCGCAGCAGGAGAGATCGTTGCCTTAGTTGGAGACAATGGCACAGGCAAAAGCAGTTTACTAAAAGCGCTGGCAGGGATGCAGGCTGATATCGGGCAGTTACCATTGGCGGTGCTTGGTAAACGACCTAAGTTAGGCATTTTTGGTGCAAATTTGTGTCTGTTGTTACAAAGGCCAAATCGGCAACTTTTTGAGCCGACAGTATTAACGGAAATGCAATTTAGTTTACGTCGTTTCAGGTTGCCATTGTCTCGAGCTGAGCGGATGTTACAACAGCTGTCGTTAAGCCATTTGTCGATGGCATCACCCCATAAATTATCCTACGGGCAACAACATATTATTGCGCTGGCATCACTAGCCTGTTTGCAACCGAAAGTGCTGTTGCTTGATGATCCTTTTGCCGGCCTAGACAGCCTGCATTGTGACAAGGTGTGGCAGCTTTTACTGGAGTTGCGTCACCGAGGTTGTGCAATTTTACTCACTTCTCATAGAGAGATGCCTTACGGTGATGTTGATAGAGTCTGGCTTATCGAGTCGGGATACTTGTCAGACAGAACCGCGCCTGCAGTGCAGGCTGATGCAGGCTAAGTTACCAAGACCTGTGGGGGAAAATGTTAAGCATAAGGCAAAGCCAGTGACAATTGGGATACGTCAGAGCCACCGCTGCGCTTTCGCTCTTATCCTGAGCTTGCTGTTGGCAAGCTGCGCTTTTTTTGTACCGAGTAGTGCATTGTGGATATTAGTGAGCATTAATGCGGGGTTAATCGCTCACGGACTTGTGCTAAAGAAAAAAATTACCATGTTGCTGCGCTTAGCTGCAGTGCAATTTATTACCACTATGGGGCTCTACTATCTATTTTATGGTGAAAGCCAGCTCTTAGATGGCGCAGTAGTCGTACTTAGAGTGCTATTGGCAATGCTACCTGGCTGGTGGCTTTCAAGTACTCAAAGTCCAGAGCGACTTGGAGAGGTTTTAAGTTGGTTGTTACCGCACAAATGGGCATTTGTAATGGCGGCTTCATTGAGCCTATTACCATTTATGTCGCAAGAGCTAAAAGAGATCTACCAGATCCAATGTATGCGCGGTGCGAGAATCACACCTAAAGCACTTCGAAACCCAAAGAATTGGCCTGAATTTATTTATTGCGTGTTACTGCCGCTGTTGATCCAACTATTAAAGCTATCAAAGCAGATGGCACTATCGGCAAGGTTACGCCATTTTGGCAGTCGCGATCATGTAACGCATTGGCCTTCAACGAGAGATGACAAATGAAACTTAACTTTGAACTGCAGGATGCGTTGTTTATAGGCTTTTGTGCGACCTTATTGGTGATTTTAAAAAGCATGTTGCGGCTTAAGCTGGGGCTCAGTGGTCACTCAATGTTTCTAATGACTTTTTTCTATCTACTTTGCTATGGCGCCGTTGGCCGGGTGGGCTGTATTACTGCGTGCGGTCTGCTAGCCGGAATGGTGGCTATGATGTTGAGTGTTGGCAAAGGTGGGCCGTTGATCTTGCTAAAATTTGGCTTGCCAGCCATCGCCATGGATATCGCGTTACTGGTTATTGCTGGTGTATTCAAACTACGTTGGCAGTGCGTATTGCTGGCTTTAGCTGGTTGCCTAGCATGGGCTAGTAAAGGTTGGATTGAGAATATGCTTGCGGGTATGAGTCAGCAGATTGCCTTGACCAAGTTTGCGATTAACTTCCTGCAGGGCGGACTATTTGCCATCGGTGCCGCACTACTTGTACCTAGCGTACTAAAGCGCTTGCAATCACATGACTTGCTGCAAGACCGGCATCAAAACCCTGAGTAACCGTTAGCAATTTACATCTATAGGATTAAGAATGAAAAACTGGCTAATATGCATTGATGATACCGACGACATAGGCACTAAAGGTACCGGGGAAATTGCTGAAGAGATTGCCCACCTTTTACAGCAACAACAGGCGAATAGAACTGAGTATGTCGCAAGGTGCTTAGTGACTCGGCATCAGTTATATGTTCATCCCGATATCCCCTATACCTCTCATAACAGTGCCATGTGCTTTCAGCTTGAAAGTCATCTCGACTTTGCTGACATAAAGCAAATATGTGTCACTCATCTGTTGCAGGAGTCTGCAGCAGCTTCCGACCCCGGGTTGGCGATACTTGATATGAGTTCATCCTACGATATCAGTGCATTAATCGCCTTTGGTCGCGCAGCTAAAAAGACGGTTAAAACCAAAGAGCAAGCCTACGAACTGGCTACTGAACTAGGTATTGATCTGAGTGAACACGGTGGCACAGGTCAAGGAGTCATCGGTGCTTTAGCGGGTCTAGGTTTGCGTTTAAGTGGTCAAGATGGTCGGGTTAAAGGTCAGTTCTGTTTGGGAGATTATAATCAAAGCGCCGACATTGAGTTCACAGTGGCTGATATTTTACTCACAAGCCCCCTGCAGATAGTGCTAAGTGATAGCGGAGAAGTATTAGCAGATGATGAACGAATATTATTAACTGGCAAGGTGAAGGCTGTTTATCGTCAGCACATGTTTGCGCTCTTAGTCAGTCGTCATGGTTCAGGCTGGGTGAATGCTTCTAAGCAAACACTCAAGGCGTATTAGAGGCTGATATGGATAAATGGTTTACCTATGTGGACGGGGTGTGGCGATTCAAATTCGGTACAGACTCCTATACGGCGGCGCGAGAAGCTGCTACAGCTTGTCAATTTTTCGCTGAAGACGATGAAGATGAGCAGATCGATGACCATTTACAGTCATGTTATAACTGTCTTTACAGACGTTGGCGTTTAAATTGTTTCGATTGTTATAAAAAAGTAGGCACATCCTAAGAAGGGTTTCTCACATTAGTATTTGATATTTAACAATTGTCGCGAGTTATCTTTTTGTTTTCTGATCTTACTCTACATTAACCAAGTGTTTTAGTTGGCTTTAGCTATGGTGATTTTTTTTTACTCGGAATAGAATGTCTGCCTCTACGTAAAATAATAACCATAAGCTGAAGACATATTCAGCAACATAAAACCAACAGTTTGTAGAGGCAGTGCTGCTTTCAGTAGCGCTTAGCAAGATTTATCATCCGGGGATAAAAGAGATAATGGGTGATTCAATTGAATCAAAAGGCTTGATAAAAGTCTCGGTCGCAAAATTAGGTGTGGGTATGTTCGTCGAATCTATCGACAATACCAAGGGCCAAGTGAGTATTGCAAACGCTGGGCAGATCCGCAGCAAAGAGGCAATTGCAAAATTGTTGAAAAGCGGCATTACCCACGTGTGGGTTAATGCTGATCGTTCATCGCCTGATTGTGGCCTAAATAAGCCGAATCTGAAGCCAGCTCCTGTGGTTAAAAGAGTCAGCACAGATCGAGTTAACACTCAAAAGAAAGCCAAAGAATTAATGGTTGAGGCGAAAGATCTCATCCAAAAAGTGCTGTCTGAAACTTTTGAAGGCAAAGCGGTAGAAGTTGAACCGTTTGAGGCACTTGCTGACAACATGATTGAGTCGGTGCTACTTGATGCAGATGCATTAAAGTGTGTATCGGCTCTGCGTTCAAAAGATGCTTACCTGTTAGAACACTCCATCAACGTCGCATTTCTGCTGGTTACCTTTGGTCGCTATTTGAAGTTCGATACTGACATGCTAAGAAAGTTAGCCGTCGGGGGAATTTTGCACGATATTGGCAAGATTAAAGTCGATAGCGCGATTCTTAATAAGCCGGGTAAGTTAACTGCTGAAGAGTTTGAGCATGTAAAGCTACACCAAACTTTTGCGGTTGAGATCATGAATAATACCGCTGGTTTATCGCAAGTCAGTAAAGATATTAGCTTAATGCATCATGAAAAGCTGGATGGCAATGGTTATCCGCGTGGTTTAAAGGGTGATGAGATCCCAATCCATGGGCGAATGAGCTGTATTGTCGATATTTTTGATGCCTTAACAGCCACTCGTTGCTACAAAGAGGCCATGAGTCCTGCAGCTGCCTTTAAAATTTTGCTGAGCCTAACGCCATTTCATTTAGACCAAGCGTTAGTTTATGAGTTTATTCGCTGTGTCGGAGTATACCCCGTTGGTTCATTAGTCGAATTATCTGATGGACGAGTCGGTATCGTTTGGGAAGCTAAAAATCGTGACGCTCTGCATCCTAAGGTTAAGTGCTTCTATTCAAATCGACATAAACTCTACACTGAAGTGTCTATGGTTGATCTGCTTAAGTCAGACCTTAATATTGAAAAAGGGATCTCACCAAGTAGTTTAGAGATTGATCCCACGCCTTTCTACTAAGTTTATTCAAGTTTAGCTATTAAAAAGCGCCAATAAGGCGCTTTTTTGTGACCTCTATTACACATGTTATTCTGTTTGTTTGATCTAGCTCTACTATCCTGTTTTTACTTTATTATCATTGAATTAAGTCGCTAGAATTCGCTCTAAAACGAGAATAAATTACAACAGGTGACTTATGTTTAAGCGTCGGCAATTTTTGAAAATGGGCTCTGCGGCAGTTGCGTCGAGCTTGCTCACACTCCCTGTGGTAGCGGCTACAAATACCACAACCACACTATTTCAACACAGTCGTTATCGAGTGTTGGCTTTGGTGTTTGATGACTATGAAACCTTAGATCTGCACGGTCCCGTTGAAATGTTAGGTCATATACCAAACGTTGAGATAAAGCTGGTGGGGCCCTCTGAGTTTATAAAAAGTTACCAAGGCCCGAGGGTGGTAGCAGATGCATTAACAGACAGTACTTATGCTTGCGACCTGCTGCTCATTCCTGGTGGGCTAGGTACTCGAACATTAGTCGATAATGAGCAAATGCTACAGTGGCTTGCTGCTCAGATTGAGCGCAGCGAAAAGGTATTCTCTATCTGTACCGGCTCAGCGTTACTAGCCAAAACAGCCAAGTTAGACGGCGTGAAAGCAACCACCAATAAAATGGCTTATCACTGGGTGACGTCGCTGGCAGAAAACGTTAATTGGCAGCCTAAAGCACGTTGGGTTGATGACGGCAAGTTCTTAACCTCTTCTGGTGTCTCTGCAGGTACTGACGCTGCATTGTATTGGATAAAGCAGTTGCATGGTGAAGCAGAGGCGAGGCGTATTGAAACGCTTACCGAGTACCACTGGCTGGATGACAGCAGTAACGACCCTTATGCCGTCTCTTTATAAACAAAAAGTATAGCCTTAGCTGAAATTGCTATTAATTAGTAATAAAGGATATTGGCGGGAATATCAAAGCTCCTCAATAATTGCGTTTCATATAAATCGCTAATTGGGAGGAGCGCATGCACAAATGGTTAATTATACTCTGCTGTATTGTCTTTATTAGCGCCTCGCTGATGACGACCGGTTTGACACGAGCGCTCATCGATCTCGCCGCTTTTAGTGCGTTGCTTTGGATTGTACTACGTCAGCAAAATCGTGCTGAAGATTAACGATACAGTGAAGCTTAGTAAAGAATATAAGCTAGCGAACTCATTCCTATTGCTAGCCACAATAGCAGTCCAAGTACCAAGGGTTTAGCACCTGTCGCTTTCATCTTTTTTAGCGTTATACCTGCACCAATTAAGAATAAACACACCACTAATAAGCGTTTAGATACACTAAATGCGACCTCATAAAATGGCGCTCCTTGGGGGAACCAATAAGCAATTGCGATAGTTAAGCAGTAAAAGCCAATAAAGTAGGGGATAGTAATTTTCTTCTTATCACCACTAAAGAGCATCGCACTAATTAAAGCAATGGGAATAATCCATAAGGCGCGTGCCAGTTTAATCGTGGTTGCTGTTGTGAGTGCTTCATTACCATAAGCGGAAGCCGCTCCAACAACCGATGATGTATCGTGTATTGCAATAGCGCTCCATACGCCAAATTCATGTTGCGTCATCGATAGTGCATGACCAATGGCTGGGAATAGAAAGAGTGCAATGGAGTTAAGTATAAATACTGTCGCTAAAGCGACAGCAGCTTGCTCGCTGTTTGCCTTGATTGCCGGCGATACAGCCGCAATCGCGCTACCACCGCAAATAGCGGTACCCGAGGCAATCAGGTAACCCGTTTTGCGATCAAACTTGAGTAGACGGGTCAGCGCGACACCCAAGATTAAAGTGAAAATAATTGAGCCGATAATCAGCGGCAGGTTTTCTAAGCTCACGGTAATCGCATTATCGAGCTGAATGCCAAAGCCCAAACCGACAATGGAAAACGCCAGTAGCTTTTTGGTTAGTTTCGCCAGCATCAATTGATCCGGTGCCCAGCCAATACTGGCAAGAGTAAAGCCTAGAATGAGTGCAATAGGTGATGAAACCACTGGTAACAAGCACAACAGAGCAATGATGATAAAAAGGGCGAGTTGTGCTCTTGGTTGATTCAATGTGTGCATTAAGAGGAGTTGGATTACCGGCTGCTATCGAGCAGCAGAGTATAGCGCGTAGTTTGATTCTGATAAATTAAATACTACTTACTTATAAATTCAGAAAAATTTAATCTTGGTGTTCGCAATCAAATTACAGCTTGAGCGGTTATTAAGCTTTTAAACGCAAGTCAGATCTCATATTTACTCTATGTCGCAGATAACTTTCACTTATTTACATAGCTTGACTGTATGTTGCTTATTTTTCACAGAAAATAAACCTCACTAACTAAAGTGAAACTATAGCGACTTGTAATGGTAGGTAAATGATACATTTCGATGTAGATATCGCTCCTGCTGCCTATAGCTTCACTCAGTCCATCAGAGTCTCCCAGTGTTCAATAGGGTTTATTCAGTGCTGAAATTCATTGTTATTTTTGTTTGCTGTTTTTTCAGCGGTTGCTCGTCTTGGTGGGGCGCACAAGATGTGAATGAGCAGCAGTTATATCATCGCATTAATGAAGCTTATGACTTTGAGGTGACCCATTGCGACAGTTTTGCAATGGCACGTGGTAAAGGCCGAGGAGAGTTTGCGCTGCAAGAAGCTAAAAACCAAGCGATGAAGTACGCCGAAAAGCTGCATGGAACCCACATTGTCTGGCTCCATATCGTTCAAGGCGAAGTTGCAAAAGTGGTTGCTGTAATTTATAAATGTAAGTTTTAGTTACCGTCGATTTTTGCCAATAAAAAACCCTAATTTAATAACAACTTAGGGTTTTCATAAAGTATTTAAAATAACTATCTAGCGCATGGTAACGAATTCTTCAGCGCCAGTCGGGTGTATCGCTACAACGGCATCAAAGTCTGCTTTAGTGGCGCCCATCTTCATTGCTACGCCAAAGCCTTGCAGGATCTCATCCATACCAAAACCGATGCCGTGAATACCCACAACCACTTCATCTTCGCCGGCGCATATTAACTTCATTTTGCAGGCTTCGCGATGTGCAGTAATGGCGGTGTACATTGAGGTAAAGCCAGAGGTGTAAACCTTAATGTTATCTTTGCCATATTGCTCTTCAGCTTCTGGCTCAGTTAGTCCCATGGTGCCAATAGGCGGGTGGCTGAATACCACGGTTGGAATAACGCTGTAGTCCATCTTGGCATTTGGCATGTTGCCAAATAGGCGCTCTGATAACAGGCGGCCTGCTTTCACTGCAACAGGAGTTAGCTCTACGCCACCTTCCATAATGTCGCCAACACAGTAAATACCTTTTGCGGTGGTATTTTGCTGCTCGTCGGTGACCACATAACCTTTTGCATTAAGCTTCACATCGGTGTTTTCAAGACCAATGTTGCCGGTAGAAGGTGAACGGCCAATGGCCCAAATCAAGCTGTCTACGGTAATGCTTTCGCCATTTTCAAGCGCTAACGTCAGGCTGTTATCGGCATTTTTAACTACCGCTTTTGGAATGCTGTGGGTATGCAATGTCGGGCCATTGATCTCCATGGCTTCAACTAAGGTGTCAGTTAAAATTGGGTCGAAGTTACGCAGAGGAGCATGCTTGCGCACTAATAGGTGAGTTTCGCTACCTAATGCATGTAATACGCCGGCAAGTTCAACCGCAATATAACCTGCGCCTACAACGGCAACACGTTTCGGCTGTTCACGTAGGGCGAAGAAACCGTCAGAATCGATACCGTACTCAGCGCCTGGAATATTAGGGATCGTTGGTGCCCCGCCTGTCGCGATAAGGATATGATCGGCAGTGTAATGCTCGCCATCGACTTCAATAGTATTGCTATTGACGAACTTACCGTAACCATTTAGCAAGGTAACGTTATTGCTGGCAAAGCCACGGCCGTATGCGTCGTGGATGCGGCTGATATAGGCTTCACGGTTATCCACTAATGTGTTCCAGTTAAAATTATTAACTGTTACGTCAAAACCATAATCTTTCGCGAATAAATGCATAGATTCGGCGACATGCGCGCCATACCACATCACTTTTTTAGGTACACAGCCCACATTTACGCAAGTGCCGCCAACGTGTTTTGCTTCAATTACCAATACTTTTGCGCCGCGCATTGCTGCACGATTACCTGAAGCGATACCGCCGCTACCCGCGCCAAGACAGATATAATCAAAATGTTGAGCCATTTGTATCTCCAAAAAAGTAACTTATTGAGGAGCAAAAGCGAATAAGACTGAGGCTTTTGTTCCTGTGTACGACTGATGCCAATAAATATATGACGAATTTAGAATCGAAAAGATTCACATCGTGGCACATTTTTATGGCTCGTCGAATCGATATGCAGCCATTGTAGAGTGAAATATTTATTTGAACCAGCGCAAATATTTCAGCGATAGACTGTGAGCGTGCTAACTGATATTGGGGTGAATATTGTCTATTTCAATCTTCGACTAGCAACCTTAACTCAGACGAGTATTAGTTTAGACCTGATACTCGTCTGAGAACTTTCAGATCCCTTTTTCCAGATTAGCGTCGATATTGGCAGCTATGGTGATCACTCGGGTTAGGGCCTTCGACACCACATTTTAAACACTCCCACTCATCTTGCCTCACGCTAAGTTCTTGCTGCTGGTGTCGATTGCGGTGGTTTACACCCGCAGTGAGCTGTTTCTCTAACTGCTTCATTCGGCCATTTAGCCAACGACACCCAGCGTCATTAGCGATGCTTTTTCGGCTAGATAATTGCTGCTTTCGACTGTTGCTTTTGTTTCTGGCTTTAAGTTTAGCTGGCGGCTTTTTTTTGCTTTTGCTGTTACTGGCAGGCGGGATAGATGAGTAACTCAATGCCGTTTTGTCTTGGGTCGGTATTGTAAGCGGTTGGCCTTGATCGTCCAGCACCACACCTAAGGGGAGTACCGGGGAGTCACTGGCTATGGAGTTAGGGCAAAATAACAGCAAACAAATGATGGAGCGATAAAAGGTAGGTAACATTCCTTGTCCTCTGAGTGGTATTGCATTTGCAATCCTTTGCAAATGACGGCGTAGCTGTTTTTTAGCGTATTAACGCTGCAAAACAACGATAGCTCAACTATAGCCTAACTATTCGGAGCGGGAGATTATTTAAAAGCTCCAGCTCAAGTGAACACCCGCGTAGGTTTCGTCTAAACCACTGGTGTTGCCGTTTTCTCTCGCTTCAAGCTTAATATCTTCTTGGGCAATGCTGTGACTAATATGACCTGACAATACCCATTGGTTAGGCAGCTGGTACTCTGCCTCTACACCCAACTGGAAGTGGTTAGCGCCGTCGTGTTGCTCTGTCACGTATTGAAAGTCGAAGCCTTGAGTCACATAAGGGGTCACACTCAAATTTTCAGTCAGTGCCCAATTGCTGTGTAAGCTGACCTCTACAAAGTAACCCGCAGCTTCAGTTGAATAGGTATAGCTAACAGAAGGTACTAACCAGTCGTACTTACTGTACTCAAGTGAACTGAAAAATTCGTTGTCATGGGCACGTTCATCACCATAGAATTCAAGACGTTGGTAGCCGACGCTACCGCTTATATTTTCTGATAATTCGAAACCATATTCTAGGCCGAAGTTGTACTCTATATAGTGCTGGCTGTCCCCACGACCAACTGTGACATAAGCGTTTAGGTTATTTTTCTGAACTGATGCCGTCGCCCAGTAAATGCCGCCTTTATCAAGGTTGTTACGGCCTTCAGATATGTAGTTGGAGTCCCAGCCTAAGTCAAACAGTGTTTGAATCTCACCGCTATTATCTAGCGGCAGCTTTTCCATTATCTTGGTGCTATGGGAGTCATCAATATTTACTGATTGGTCAGCAAACGCTAATGAAGCACTCATTAATAGCGGAACAGCGATAGCAATTTTGTTAGCATTTTTCATGGAAGAGCTCAGTATTTAGGCGAAAGTTAGCATCCCGTACATCATAATTTTTGGTTGATGAATGTAAATGATAATAGCTTGTATTTGCGAAGCGCTTTGCAATACTAATACTGGGTATTATCGGTGCTGAAAAATTTGACTTTAATCAATGTAAAACCGATTTTTAGCTGATAGGTGACAAGCAAAACGTAACTATTCTTACTTATACGATTGAATATTGGGTTACTTACCCTCATCTCTTTATCTATCAACATAGAATGTTAAGGACTCAACCATGAGCAACCCCTTGTTAAAAAGCGCTAAGCTTCCTCCTTTTTCTAGTATCAAGCCTGAACATATTCAGCCTGCTGTTGAGCAGGGGATTGCCAATTGCCGAGCCAAGATTGATGAAGTTCTGCAAAATACAGCAGGTTTCACTTGGGACAACTTAGTCGCTCCACTTGACGATGTTGATGATGAACTTGGCAAGATTTGGTCGCCGATTTCACATATGAATTCAGTGGTTAGTAATGATGAATGGCGTGCGGCGCACGATGCATGCCTACCATTGTTATCGGAGTACGGTACTTTTGTTGGCCAGCATCAAGGGCTGTATCAAGCTTATAAGTCGCTTGCCGCATCAGCTGAGTTTACGAGCTACTCACAAGCGCAAAAGAAGATGATTGAAAACAGTCTGCGTGATTTTGAGTTATCAGGTATTGGACTAAGTGATAGCGACAAATTGCGTTATGGCGAGCTCGTTAAGCGGATGTCGGAACTCACTAGTGGTTTCTCCAATCAACTACTCGATGCAACCCAAGCGTGGAGCAAGTTGATCACCGATGAGACCGAGCTTAAAGGTTTACCTGAATCAGCCATAGCTGCAGCGGCTGCGATGGCTGAAGCTAAAGAGCAACAAGGCTGGCTATTTACTCTGGACTTCCCATCTTACCTACCAGTAATGACCTACAGTGAAAACCGTGAGCTACGTGAAGAGTGCTACCGCGCATTTGTGACTCGTGCATCAGACCAAGGCCCTAATGCGGGTGAGTTTGACAATGGTCCATTGATGGATGAGATCTTGGCGTTACGCCATGAACTTGCCAACCTGTTAGGATTCGACAGTTTTGCCGATAAGTCTCTTGCCACTAAAATGGCAGAAACGCCTGCGCAAGTCTTGGCATTTCTGACTGAGCTTGCTGCTCGCTCAAAGACCCAAGGTGAGACCGAACTTAAAGAGCTAAAACAGTTTGCAGCGAGTGAATATGGCGCGACAGATCTAGCTGCTTGGGACTTGAGTTTTTACGCTGAAAAGCTAAAACAACATCGCTATGAGATCTCTCAAGAATTACTCCGCCCATATTTCCCAGAAGACAAAGTGCTGTCTGGACTTTTCTATACCGTTTCGCGCCTATTCGGTCTTAAAGTCGAAGAGCAAAAGCAGTTCGATAGCTGGCATGACGATGTGCGTTTCTTCCATATTAGTGATAGTAATGGCGAGCATCGAGGTAGCTTTTATTTAGACCTTTATGCCCGTGAAGGCAAACGTGGCGGTGCATGGATGGATGACTGTCGTGCGCGTCGTGCCACATCTACTGGGCTTCAAGACCCAGTGGCTTATCTAACGTGTAATTTTAACGCACCAGTTGCGGATAAACCTGCATTGTTTACTCATGATGAAGTGACTACCTTGTTCCACGAGTTTGGCCATGGCATTCACCATATGTTGACCAAAATTGATGTCGGTGGGGTATCGGGTATTAGCGGTGTGCCTTGGGATGCCGTTGAATTACCGAGTCAGTTTATGGAAAACTGGTGTTATGAGGAAGAAGCGTTGGCTGAGATCTCTGGCCATTTCGAAACGGGTGAGCCATTACCCAAAGAGATGCTAGACAAAATGCTGGCAGCGAAAAACTTCCAGTCGGGCATGATGATGCTGCGCCAGCTTGAGTTCTCGTTGTTTGATTTTAAGATGCATTTAGAATTTGACCCAGCTGCAGGTGCGCATATTCAAGACAAGCTTAATGAAATTAGAGATTTGGTTGCGGTAGTGAAAGCGCCTGAGTTTAATCGTTTCCAACATGGCTTTGCGCATATTTTTGCAGGTGGTTACGCAGCAGGCTATTACAGCTATAAGTGGGCAGAGGTGCTATCTGCTGATGCTTTCTCGCTATTTGAAGAGCAAGGGATCTTTAATGCTGCAACAGGCAAACGTTTTCTTGAGAACATTCTGGAAATGGGTGGCAGTGAAGAGCCGATGGAGCTATTTAAACGCTTCCGCGGGCGTGAGCCGAAAACGGATGCCTTACTAAGGCATAGTGGTATTAATGGCTAAGCCACATAATCATTGAGTAAAAAGGCGCTTTGAGCGCCTTTTTTTAATTTTACCAATCCCATAGGAATAGCTATATAAGCCCTGTTCTTAAGGGGAATAGGGCGGAGATCTTATATGGCTCAGCGGCTTGTGATCTGGTATGACCTTTGGTAGCCTGCCCGCTGTTATTTATCAAGGACGTAGGTTTAGCTGTAAATGAATCTCTATTTTAGGCTTTTTTGGTTATTTGCTTGGCGCGTACGTCATTGCAACAAAATCGATTTTTTAGGTAAAAGTACCCTGAGTTACCGTGCGCTTCCAAGCGACTGCGACATTAACTTTCACCTGACAAATTCGCGTTATCCAGCATTTATGGATCTGGCTCGAACTTACATGCTGTCTGAAATGGGGCTGCTAAAACGCTTCTTAAAGCTTGGGTGGATGCCGATTATTAATGCGGCAGAATTTACCTATATTCGTGACATTAAACCTTTTGCTAAGTTTGATATTGAAAGCAAGATGGTCGGTTGGGATGAAAAATACTTCTATGTAGAGCAGCGCTTTGTCAGTGAGCGGGGCTTACACTGTATTGCCCATGTTCGCGGCGTATTTGTTTGCAAGCGCAAGCAAGTCCCTATCTCAGCCATGTTGGAAGAGATAAAGTTTGATGGTGCTCAGCCAGAACTACCCGCAGAAGTGCAAAAGTGGAAAAGCTTTTTACAATTGAAAAAACAACAAAATATCTAGCTTGGTGTTGACGCCTGACGTGCAAGCGTCAGTGCAACCTCCTCTTGTACTTGGTTAACCGCACCTCGCAGTGTGGCTTGCATCCAATAGCGTCCTAAGTGTTCATAGTCCAGTAGGTTAAATGTTGTGTCTAGTGATAGTAAGCAAGGGATTGTGGCGCAATCGGCAAGACTAAAGCTGTCGCCGCATAGCCAGTGGTTATTGGCAAGGCGCCGATCAAAGGAATCTAAAGTGGTCAGTAATTCATTCTCTAACTGTTTTATTTTTAATTGGTTATGCAAGTTTGGATTCTGTGCTATTTGCCAATTGTCGATCACTTTGTCTAGCCGAGCATCACTGAGTCGGTCATAGAGACGGACTTGCAGAGCATCCTCTAAGGGTTGTGGGATTAGCCGCGTGCCCTGAGCGAGAGTAGCATCAAGGTACTCTATGATAACGCTCGCATCAGGAATTATTTCCCCTGTCTCTACCCTTAATGTTGGTAGGTAGCCAGTCAAATCTATTCGCTGGAATTCACGCCTCGCATAGGGATCAGAGAGGTCAATAATATGCGGATAGAAATGTGCCTGTTTTTCATAAAGGGCGATGAGTACTTTTTGTGATTGCCGTGACAATGGATGGTAATAAAGATCCATACGAGTTACTGGCTCCAATCAATGGTAATAAGCTTAACTCTAGTTGCTAAAGGGGTTACCTACAATGTGATGTCTTTATCGTCTATTACCAGTCACAGTAAGTAAGTGTTCAGAATTAGCGTAGGGAAAACACTTGAGAACAAAGCGGGAATTTTCGATAAGTAGTTATTCTACAATTATAATTGTTAACGACGTTATAGGGTGTTTTAACGAGCTAGGATGAGCAATTACTTACTACGATTGATATAAGTGCCATACACTAGCGTTATCTTGATAAAGCAATGCCGTTCAGCGGGTTAGTAATAATTAAAGGAGTTGTAATGAGTCGTATTGAGACATTTGCATCGATCTATGAGCGAGCAGCAGAGCGAAAAGGTGGTCAAACAGGGCTTGAGCAGTTGATGTCAACTAGCCTTGAAGAGGATGAGATCGGCCAATACAAGGATGCTCAGTTGTTGTCTGAGATGAGTAAAAAGGTATTTCAAAGTGGCTTTGTCTGGCGAATAGTCGAGGCGAAGTGGCCAGCTTATGAAAAAGCTTTTTTTGACTTTGAGCCTTTTAAAGTGCTGATGCTATCTCCTGAGCAACTGCAAGATAGAGCGAGTGACGCTACACTTATCAGACATCTGAAGAAAACCATGGCGATTTACGACAATGCCCATATGGTGAACGATATTGCTCGTGAACATGGTAGTTTTGCCGAGTATTTAGCTAGCTGGCCAAGTGAAAATATTACCGGGTTATGGGCTGAGCTTAAGCGTAAAGGCAACCGCCTTGGTGGTAACACTGGCCCCTACTTTTTACGTGCAATCGGTAAAGACACATTTTTACTGACGAGTGATGTGCAGGGATACCTCAAAGCGCATCATTTAGTCGATTATGGTTTTAGCTCAAAAGCGGGACTAAAGCAGGTGCAAACCGTGTTTAATCAATGGCAGCAAGAATCGGGTCGTAGCTTGGCAGATATTAGCCGAATCCTGGCTTGTAGTGTTGGTGATAACCGTATTTAACTTCTCTAAATCTAACAAATCATGGGATGTTTTCTTTTTGCTGACTAGGGGCTGTTGATCTTTCACGGTTGTTTTTGCCGCAGTTTATTGGCTATTTTGACAAGGCGGAGGCTATGCCGTTTAGTTATTCTCCACAAATAGTCTACAACACAGTAAAAATAGCCAAGAAACGCGGCCCTTTGGGTTCGTTTCAATTCTTTTATT
>NZ_JBFRIY010000040.1:3293-57387 GCF_041468565.1 Shewanella sp. 10N.286.54.B9 | reverse complement strand
TCTAGGCTGTTTTAGCCTTTCCGTCTTAGCTTTTACCATCTAAGCTTTAGCGATTAAATCTGTGTCAGTTCCATCCACTCTTCATCTGAGAGTAGCTTATCCAGATCCACTAAGATCAACAGCTCGCTATCGCGGTTACTAACACCCTGAATAAACTTGGCGCTTTCTTCAGTACCCACATTTGGCGCATTATCAATCTCTGAGCGACGCAGGTAAACAACCTCTGCAACGCTATCGACCAATATACCAATAACTTGTTTTTCAGCTTCAATGATTACGATACGCGTTGAATCATTAACGTCTGCAGACGCAAGGCCAAAGCGCGAACGAGTGTCGATAACAGTCACAACGTTACCACGTAGATTGATAATACCTAGAACGTAGTGCGGTGCACCTGGTACCGGCGCTATTTCAGTGTAACGCAGTACTTCTTGAACCTGCATGACATTGATGCCATATGTTTCATTATCTAACTTGAAAGTCACCCATTGTAACACTGCATCTTCATTGCCAGCCGCTACGGCTACGCTATTTGAACTTGTCATAATCGCCTCAATCAATAGTTCTGTGACTATCTATTTAAATATTATATTAATACCAACCGTAGTAAATAACTACTCACTCTAGCTTGTCAAAATACTCGATAACGTCGTTAAAAATGTTGATTGTAGAATAACTACTTATCGAAAATTTCTGCCTTGTGTCAAATGTTTTTCCTGCGCTATTTCTGAACACCTACTTACTGTGATTGGTATAAGCATATCTTTCTATGCGCTTCAAACCAATCACTTTAATATCGAAATACTACAAACCTATGCCCTTTATCGGCATTTGCTATTTTTTCTAAACTCGCCACTGCAAATTTTGCTAATTTACTGCGGTAATGACTCAGAGCAATCTAGCGCGAGCCTTGACTTCCAAGCCCCGAATCGAGCATCGTAATTAATGCATCAACATTCAAAATACCACACATCTGCTCTTTTACTACTCCAGCAAGCCAAGGTCTTTTACCTGCTTGACTGCGCCAGTTAACTTGTGACTTGTGTATTTTTACAGTATTGACCAATGACTCGCAGGTTAAGCCCCAGCTACTCTCTTGTAATACCACAATATATTGATAGTTGACGCTTTGTGCCAAATCCTCATATTTTTCGGGCATTACCCAGGCACAGGTATCAACCACATTTAACTGAGACTCTCTGTGCTGCTGCACACCGAGATACCAACTTGGCCGACCCATTAAATGGTTTATACGGTCAAGGTTTACAATGCCACCTAAGCTGACTAATGGCACCGCTAAAGTTAATCCAGCAACTTTAAAGAACAGTACTTGAAACTCGTCATCTAATTGCTCTACCAGATCTTTAGTGACGCTTGGAGGCGCCGGCGGTGATTCTGGAATCTGTTGATGAGCAATAGGCTCTATCTCTTCAGGCACAATAGCTTTAGCTGCTATAGCCTCGCTCACTTCGGGCGCATCGATAACGACATTTCTATCAGCTTTAGCTCTAGTCTTCTCTTCGACTAAAGACTGGTGTACTTGAGGTTGTTCAAGCTGGTTATCTACAACTGTCGGTGCAGATACCGGCGCTAACAGTTGCTCCAATGCTTGGCTACTGACACGCTCTTTCACAGCATACTGTTTAACCTCGGCCTTTGATTGACGTTGAAGCTGCCTAGTAGGCACCTCCTCGGCTAATGCAATCAAGGGGTCAGCCAATTCTGTGTCTGCTGTATTGTCAGTTAACAATAAAGAGAAGTAATCACTTACTGCATCATCAACCAATTTTGACATGGGAGAAATCCTTGGCAAGTAAGTCATCGAGTAGCCTATCGTAAGCTTTTACCCCTCGACTACGAGGCGCGAAATGTGAAGCGGGTAGATGGCTCAAGCTTGCGTCTCTAAATTTAGTGTCCACGGGGATAACATCAGACCAAAGATTGTTTCGATAATCTTGAGTTAATTGTTGCAAAGCCACTGTGGCAGCTCGGGTTCTTTTATCAAACATGGTTGGTACGATTGTGTAGCTATACTGGACTTTCTTTGATCGTCCCATGAGGATCATGGTTTTAACCATTCTATCCAACCCTTTAATCGCCAAAAATTCAGTTTGAACGGGTACGATAATGTGCTGACTAGCAGCAAGAGCGTTAACCATCAACACACCGAGTACCGGAGGACAATCTATAAGCACCACATCGTATTGATCCTCTAAAAGCGCTAACGCTTTAGTTAAAATTAACCCCATCCCTTCTTGGTGCCCAAGGCTACGATCTAGCGTAGCTAATGCCATTGTAGAGGGGATTAGATCGAGATCGGGTACATTGGTAGGCACAATATAATTGCCAATGGTCTCTTTAGTTAACTTTTTATTGGCTAAGAAGAGATCATACAAAGAGCTCGGTAACTCTTCACTGTCGATCCCTAAGTAATAGCCTAGTGATGCATGAGGATCCGTGTCGACCATGAGCACTCGTTTACCACGCTTGGTAAACGCGCCAGCTAAACTAGCAACAGTCGTTGTTTTACCAACACCGCCTTTCTGGTTTGCTATGGTCCAAATTTTCAAAATGATCCTTATGATGGCCGCGCCACCGTCTTTGAGAGACTCTAACTCACACTAAGCTAACCGCTAATCTTCTATCGCTCGAGTTGTGATCCTGATCCCGCCATGAGGCAGGCTTATCAGCTTTACGCCCTCTTCAGTAATATTGAGCATTTGAGCTTTGTCTGGAAGGCTATAAGTCATCTGTGGGGCTAGTTCATTATTAGCTTGCTCGACAACGGCATTTGACTCTTGTAGCAATCTATCGTCGGCATATTCAGCAGCAGGTTCTTGCTTATCTATCTTAGCAACCACATGAGCAGTATCAATATCAGGCAAGTCATTCTCCTGCAGCAGCCTATTGTCTGTTGTAGGTACTTTTGATTTTGCTGAGTCGATAGTTAATGGCTCAAGCACGGTATTTTCAATACTGTTATCTGCAGCGATGCTACTTTCGGCTTCGCTCTGATTTGATTGCGTGATAGAGCGTTGAATAAGTTGCTCCACGCTGCCATCACCTATCGGCATTGACGTAAGCTCTCCCGCGCGTGCGCGAGCAACAAATGACTGCACAAACACTGGGTTTTCCGCCATCCAATTAGCCATAACCTCAGCTTGCTCATCAGGTACCATAAACAAAATTTGGCTTTGTTTTAATTCAGCCACTTCTTCTAGCAATAACTGATTTTTATACCTGAGTTCGAAATAGAGAGAACCTAAAACAAAAGCGGCAATACTGAGTAAAAACATCACCAACAACGACACAGTATTCACCGCGCCCCTGATGCTTGTTCGACACTCATATTGCCGTTGTTTACTAGCCATGTGCCGTCTCTTTGAGGATCGATTCGGCCATCTGCTCAATGCTAATAGATTTAGTTGCAATGCCGGTATTCGTTACCGCTTGCGGCATGCCATACACTACGCAGCTTGCTTCGTCCTGTGCCCAAATATTAGCGCCCGTCGCTTTGAGCATACGAGCGCCTTCGCGACCATCTGCGCCCATACCAGTGAGCACTACCGCTAATACATCGCCGCCAAATAATTTAGATGCCGATGCAAAGGTAATATCCACACTGGGCTTATAGTTCATCTCAGGTTTCCCTGCGAGCACTTTAATACGACCAAAACTACCACTGCGCTCCAGCATCATCTGCATTCCGCCAGGTGCTAGGTACGCACAACCCGCACGTAATTGATCACCAGATTGCGCTTCTTTTACCTCAATTTTACACAGGCTATTTAGGCGAGTTGCAAAGGTCGGTGTAAAAGCTGCAGGCATATGCTGGATCAGCAAAATCGGGTGCGGATAATTTGCCGGTAATTGGGTTAACACTTTTTGCAGTGCGACCGGGCCGCCAGTCGAGGTGCCAATTAGTAAAGCTTTATACTTTTTACCGCTGGCACGAGTAACAGCCGACGAACGACTGCTCGGTTTATCTGCTGGCTGCGGCGGCACTGGCTTACTGGAAGCTGCTGCACGGGATAAAGGCACCGCCTGCGCCGCAGTTGCCCGCGGTTTTACCGTTGCTATTGATGGGCGAACAGCAGGCCTAAATAAACGACGCCGACCTAAGGTTTTAATTCGCTGCTGTAGCAGTGCAATAGCATCATCTTTATTGGTGGCAATATCTTCGAATCGTTTCGGAAGAAAATCAAGTGCACCGGCTTCAAGCGCATCTAAGGTCGCTTTGGCGCCATCGTGGGTTAATGATGAAAACATCAAAATTGGCACCGGATTGCTGGCCATAATCTGTTTAACCGCAGTGATCCCGTCCATCACTGGCATCTCAATATCCATGGTAATGACTTGTGGCTTAAGTTCTGCCGCAAGCTTTACGGCTTCTGCGCCATTCACAGCAGTGCCAATCACTTCGAGTTCTGGATCTTGACTGACAATCTCACTAACGCGTCGTCGAAAAAAACTTGAATCGTCGACAACTAGTACTTTTATGCCCATTTAAATTCCTATAACGCATGGGGTTCCAGCTTTCACATTATGCAAAAGGACAAGTCGAAAACATGTTTTCTTCTTGCCCTCTCAATTAGGCGTTAACCTTTATTGCGTGCGTAATGCTTTAGAAGTCCAGGAACGTCCAAAATCAGCGCGATACCGCCGTCGGAGGTAATTGTCGCCCCCGCCATTCCCGGCGTACCATGTAACAAGGTGCCTAGTGGCTTAATTACCACCTCTTCCTGTCCAATAAGTGAATCCACTACAAACCCTATCTGCATCGTGCCTAACTGCACAATAACCACGTGCCCATGCTGTCTATCTCCATGGATCCCGCCAGTTTGGGTTCGAGTGAGCCAGCTCTCTAGATAAAATAGCGGTACCGCTTTATCACGAACAATGACGGTCAGTTGACCATCGACCACATTGGTTTTAGTCAGATCAAGGTGGAAGATCTCGTTAACGCTGGACAGAGGTAATGCAAATACTTGCTCAGCGACTTCAACCATTAACGTAGGCATAATAGCGAGTGTTAATGGCACTTTAATCTCTAACCGTGTGCCCTTGCCTTTAAGCGAATCAATAAAGATGGTGCCGTTTAGCTGGGTGATCCGTGTTTTAACCACGTCCATTCCTACGCCACGACCTGAAATATCAGATATTTCTACCTTGGTTGAAAAGCCTGGGGCGAAGATAAGATTATAAGCTTCTTCATCTGTCATTCGAGCAGCAGCATCTTCGTCAAGTACACCGCGATCTATCGCAATATTCTTAAGTCTTTCAGGGTCCATCCCTGCGCCATCATCTTCAATTTTTAATAGAATATGATCGCCTTCTTGGCTAGCCGACAGAGTAATCGTTCCGCTACGTGCTTTGCCGCTCGCTTCACGATCATCGGGCATCTCAATGCCATGGTCGACTGAGTTTCTCACCAAATGCACCAGAGGATCGGCTAACGCTTCAACTAAGTTCTTATCCAGGTCGGTATCTTCACCCACCATAACAAGATCAATCTCTTTATTGAGACTGCGGGCTAAATCTCTAACAACACGTGGGAAGCGACCAAATACCTTCTTAATTGGCTGCATGCGGGTTTTCATCACCGCGCCTTGAAGATCCGCTGTTACTAAGTCTAAATTAGCTAAAGCCTTCGACATCTCTTCGTCATCACGTGAGATCCCTAGGCTCAATAAGCGATTACGGACTAATACCAGTTCACCGACCATATTCATTATCTGGTCGAGCCTTGAGGTATCAACACGTACTGTCGTTTCAGCTTGTGGCATATTATTGCCAGCAGTTTTCGGCGCAGCTTTTGCGACAGGTTTTGCTTCTGCTTTAACCTCAGCTTTAGCAACTGGAGCCGTAACGGCCTTTTGCTGTGACGTGGTTATCGCTTGAACTACTGCAGCGGGAGCGGTTTCGCTTGTGGTCACTTGCGCCGGTTTTTCTACAGCGGCTGGTGCGGCGCCAGAACCATGCAGTTCATCAAGCAAACGCTCAAATTCGTCATCGGTTATCTCATCAGAGTCAACAACATGAGTTGGCTCCTCAGTTACGACAGCGACCGAAGCTGATGCCTTAAACTGACCCGAACCATGCAGCTCATCAAGTAAAGATTCGAATTCATCGTCGGTAATGTCATCTGAGCTTTGGGCAGTTTCAACAATACTTGTAGCAGCATCAACACCCGGGCCTTTGCCACTGCCGTGTAATGCGTCAAGTAATGCTTCAAATTCTGCGTCGTTGATGTCGTCGATACTGCCGCCGGCTGTCATATCGGCAGCTTGTGGTGCTACAGCCTCTACAACCTCTTCAACCATTGGCTCTTCAACGACTACTTCGCTTGCAACAGTAGCAACACTCGCTTGAGTGTCTGCTAACTCTGAGGGCAGCAATTGTCCCGCACTCAAGGTTTTTAGTTGTGCTAGCAATGTGGTGTCGGCTGGAGATTGAGGCTGACCTGCTTGAGTTTCGGCAAACATCGAGTTAATCGCATCAACTGCCTGCAGGATAACATCCATCAGGTTGGCGCTAACTTCTCGTTTGCCGGTACGCAATAGATCGAAGGTATTTTCTGCTTCATGACAGACATCAACCATTGGCGTCAAACTGAGGAAGCCTGCACCACCTTTTACGGTGTGAAAACCTCTAAAAATAGCGTTAAGCAGATCGGTATCGTCAGGATTATTTTCTAACGTGACCAGTTGTTCCTGTAGAAGCTCTAAAATTTCACCAGCTTCGATCAAAAAGTCCTGCAGTATCTCTTCATCAACATCAAAGGACATTATTTTGACTCCCTTAAAAACCTAAACTCGAAAGCAGATCGTCAACTTCATCTTGACCCGTCACAACATCCTGACGTTTTTCTGCATTCATAATAGGACCTTCGGCTTCAACATCTAACGATGGTGCGCATTCATCAGCAGTGGCTGGTTGCTCACCAAAGACAGTCAACATCGATACTAAGCTGTTCTCAACTTCTCGAACGAGATCTATCACCCGACGGATCATTTGCCCAGTTAGATCTTGAAAATCTTGTGCTAGCAATATTTGATTAAGAAGTTCTCTGACTCGGTTTGCATCCGATTCGCTTCTTTCGACAAATTGCTGAATATCATGACATAGCGCTTTGAATTCATTCAGTGGTAACTCACGACGCATGAGTTTATCCCATGCAGGTTTTACCGCTTGAATATTATTGCTTAACGCATTAGCTAAAGGTAAACACTCTTCTACCGCGTCCATGGTCTTATTAGCAGCTTGCTCCGTCATATCAATAACGTAAGTTAAGCGCTCTTTAGCATCCGGTATTTCGGTGTTAGCAAGTTCAATCAAGCGGTTATCCACTTGAAAGTCTACAATTGCACTGTGAAGTTGGCGGGTTAAACGGCCAACTTCATCAAAGAGTTCTTTCTGGATTGGAGAGGCTATATCCCTCACCAATTCATCGGCTTTGGCTTGCTCGCCATCGCGAAGTAACGCGACGAGGCTCTCAGCTTGCTCGAGAGTAATGAGCCCTGAAGTATGTTGCTGCATTGCTCATCCTTGCTTAACCGAGTCGCTCGAAAATTTTATCTAGCTTTTCTTTAAGCGTTGCTGCAGTGAAGGGCTTAACGACATAACCGTTAACACCAGCTTGCGCCGCTGCGATAATCTGTTCACGCTTAGCTTCAGCTGTCACCATCAGTACCGGTAGATGCTTTAGCTCATCATCGGCACGTATCGCCTTTAGTAGATCAATGCCTTGCATACCAGGCATGTTCCAGTCGGTTACGACAAAATCAAAATCGCCCTTCTGTAACATAGGTAAGGCTGTTGAACCGTCATCTGCTTCTTGAGTGTTGTTGAATCCCAAGTCTCGCAACAAGTTCTTGATGATACGTCTCATTGTTGAAAAGTCATCAACAACAAGAATCTTCATATTCTTGTCCAAGGTTTCCTCCGCGGAACTTATTTTTTAGTGTTTGTTTATTGTTATGCTTGCGTCCAGTGCTTGAGTTTACCTTTGAGCCTTAGCATCGCCTGACTATGGATCTGGCTTACTCTAGACTCACTGACCTCAAGAATGGCCCCAATCTCTTTTAAATTTAATGCTTCATCGTAATACAGCGACAATACCAGAGCATCACGTTCTGGTAATAGCTTTATCGCTGCCACTAATGCTGAATGAAATTCAACTTCAGCTAACGATTCATAAGACACATCTTCATGATCATCTTCGTGGCTAACGACATCGACTGCGACACCTAAATCTTCAATGCCAACAACTTTGCCCACAGACACATCATTTAGAATGCTGTAATACTCATCAAGCGACATCTCTAATCGCTCTGCTATCTCAGGATCTCGTGCATCGCGACCAAGTTCTTGCTCTAGCTCATCAATCACTTGCGCAACACGACGTTGATTGCGATGCACCGAACGCGGTACCCAATCACCACGTCGTATTTCATCTAACATAGAGCCACGAATTCGAATACCAGCGAAGGTTTCAAATTTCGCGCCTTTACTGCCATCAAACTTTGATGATGCCTCTAACAGCCCCATCATACCCGCTTGCAGCAAATCATCTAGCTGCACTGACGCTGGTAAGCGCGCCAGTAAATGATGTGCAATTCTTTTTACTAGCGGTGCATACTGTTCAACGATAGAGGTCTTATTATCTAAACTAGTATACGCGGCCGCTTTATTCACCTGACTTATCCTCTTGATAATCAGGGCGTTGAACCAATCGTTCAACAAAGAACTCTAAATGTCCGCCAGGCTGAGAAGGTATCGGCCAACTCATTATTTTGTTCGCTAGTCCGTGATAAGCAATGGCTGCTGGAGACTTAGGGAACGCCTCAACAATCAGTTTTTGCTTTCTTACCGACTTACGTAAGTTTTCATCGAAAGGCACCGTAGCAACCAGTTCGAGCGCCACATCTAGGAATCGATCAGTTACTTTGCTTAACTTAGCAAACAACTCCATCCCTTCGCGTAGACTGCGCACCATGTTGGCAACAATCTTAAATCGGAACACGCCATGTTCGCGGCTCAATATTTTAATCAGTGCGTAAGCATCAGTAATCGATGTTGGTTCATCACAAACAACGATTAATACATCTTGTGACGCCCGCGAGAAACTAAGCACCATGTCTGAAATCCCCGCTGCGGTATCGACGATTAAGATATCAAACTGAGTTCTCATTTCACTAAATGCGCGAATGAGACCTGCATGCTGTGCTTGAGTTAACTCAACCATCGCTTGGGTTCCTGACGTTGCAGGAATAATCCCAATACCCTTTGGTCCTCTTAAGATGACATCATCTAATTCGGCATCTCCAGACAAAACATGAGATAAATTTTTCTCAGCGCGCAGTCCTAGCATCACATCGACGTTCGCTAAACCCAAATCGGCATCCAAAACGAGCACGCGTTTGCCCTTTTCTGCTAACGCTACGGCGGTGTTAATTGACACGCTGGTTTTACCCACGCCACCTTTACCACCAGACACGGCGATAACTTTTACTTTTTCATTATTTGGCTGATTCATCATACGTAAACCACTTGCTTGATCGGGAGTCATGTTTTTACTCAAATGCATGGGTCACTTCTCGTGACCGTTCACTGTTCTGTAATGGTTCTAATTCTTGGTTATCTAACACGGCTAATGCTCGGTTGGCTAAAGCTAACGTGTCAGCCACTTGCATATCTTCAGGAACACGTTGTCCATCAGTCACATAACTCAAAGGTAACCCACTTTGGATCAGTACACTTAGCGCTGGCGCCAATGACACTGATTCATCTAACTTAGTCAGTACCGCGCCTGAAAGCGGGATACGGGTAAACTGTTTTACGGCGTCTTCCAGTACTCGACGCTGTCCTGTTGCAGACATTACCAGATAACTACGAATAGGTATTCTGCTATTTGCAGTTAAGTTATCCAATTGCTGAAACAAACGCAGATCTCGCTGGCTCATACCTGCAGTATCAATCAATACTAACTTGCGGTTTCTAAACTGATACAAAATCTGTTCTAACTCATTAAAATCATGAGCCTGTTTAACTGGGCATCCCATTATTTTGCCATAAGTTGCCAATTGCTCAAAGGCTCCAATGCGATAATGGTCAGTTGTAATCAATGCGACTTGATCTGAACCATGATGTGCGGCAAATCTAGCGGCTAATTTAGCAACAGTTGTCGTTTTACCTACACCTGTTGGTCCCACAAATGCCACTACACCACCTTGACGAACAATATCATCGCCTTGGTTGTCTAGCATATTAGCTAAACTTCGCGGCAATGAGGCGACTAATTCAGCTGGTGAATAATGCTCGCTCAAGTTAGACAGTTTTTTGGCAACCGCAGGAGAAAACTCAGCTTCTAACAACTTGCTCTCAAGCATCGCACCAACGGGATCGACACGCTTTTTTTGTTCAGACATTAAGGTGCTAACTTGATGCGTGAGTAGGCTGCGAATTGACGCCAACTCCTCTTTCATCGCATCCATTTCTGCGCTGTTATTTTGTTTCTGTGGTGCAAAGCTGTCCGGCGCTCTATTCGGGGTAAACTCTGCCTTTGCAGGCTCTTTAGATTTGGCAACTTGTGCCTGTAAACCTTTGGCCCACTCAGGCATGTCGAGCTCTTCACTACGCGTGGCTGAAGTATGCTGGTTGACACGGCTTTGTTGACGTTCCAGCAATGCTTGCAGCGAATCTGGCGCTGGTGTTGCTTTAGCGCGAGACTCAGCTTTTACATTGGCTTGCGATCCGAGTGTCACTTTTTCATCGCTAAGGTCGGTAAAGGCTGCAGGAGACGGCGCCGACGCGGCAAGTTGAGGTTTAGGATCGTCATAATCCACTGCCGCAACAATTTCTATTCCGCCGGTCACTTTCTTATTCGACATAATGACAGCATCCGAACCCAACGTTTCTTTAACTTGGGCTAAGGCCGAGCGCATATCTTTTGCTAAAAATCTTTTAATCTTCAATTATTCGCCCTCTACTGTCCAACAGCGGATACGATGCGTATCTGTTTCTCATCAGGTACCTCTTGATAGGAGATCACCCTCAGATTTGGAATCGTATGCTTAACAAATCTTGATAATGTTGAACGTAGCATGCCTGATGTTAATAAAATTGCTGGTTGACCGACCATTTCTTGGCGCTGTGTAGCATCAACCAGTGACTTCTGCATACGCTCTGCAAGGCTTGGCTCAATATTTGGACCCTCACCTCCAGTTGCTTGCATAGACTGATGCAACATCTGTTCCAACTCTGGCGCCAAAGTAATGACAGGGATCTCAAGCTCAGGGCCACTGATCTCTTGTACTATCATTCTCTTTAAGGCAATACGCACTGCAGCAGTAAGTACTTCGGTATCGGCACTCTTCGGCCCGTACTCTAACAATGTCTGCACTATGGTCTTCATATCTCGTATCGATACGCCTTCGTTAAGCAGGTTCTGCATCACCTTCACCACCGTGCCAAGTGGCATAACATCTGGAATGAAGCCATCAACCAATTTAGGCGAACTCTTAGCCAGCATATCTAATAGCTGCTGCACCTCTTCGTAACCAAGTAACTTCGACGCATTGTTGGTCAATAGTTGGCTGATGTGAGTGGCTACTACCGTTGCTGAATCGACTACAGTGTAACCTAAGGTCTGAGCATGTTCTCTGAGCTCTGGTGCAATCCATACCGCTTCTAAACCAAAGGCAGGATCTGTGGTTTCGATCCCCTCGAGTTTACCAAATACTTGTCCAGGATTAATCGCCAGTTCGCAATCATGGCGAATTTCACCTTCTCCCGATGACACCCCCATCAGTGATATGCGGTAAGCATTAGGTGATAAGTCCAAGTTGTCACGAATATGCACTGCCGGTACTAAGAAACCTAGCTCTTGAGATAACTTCTTACGCACCCCTTTAATTCTACCAAGTAGTTCACCGCCTTGGCCTTTATCGACCAAGGGGATCAAGCGATAACCCACTTCAAGACCAATCGTGTCAACATGTTGAACATCGTCCCAACTCAGCTCTTTTGGCGCCGCATCACGTTTCTCAACCGGTCCAGACTTGGCAAGCTCAACGGCCCGCTCTCTGTCAGTGTCTTGTTTTTTCTTAATAAAATATGCTGCCCCACCCGCTATTGCCGCGAGTGTGATAAACACGAAATGTGGCATACCCGGCACAATACCCATAACAAACATAACCGCAGCTGCAATGGCTAATGCTTTTGGGCTGTCAAACATCTGGCTCATCACCATTTCGCCCATATCGCCAGACTCGTTCTGACGAGTAACCATAAGTGCTGCAGCAATCGATAACAAAAGACCAGGAATTTGCGCAACCAGACCATCACCAATAGTCAGTAACGTGTAAATCTCAATAGCATCGGAAAAACTAAGCCCGTGCTGCACCATACCAATAACAAATCCACCAAGGATATTGATCACTAGAATCAATATCCCAGCTATCGCATCACCTTTTACAAATTTTGACGCACCGTCCATCGCACCATAAAAATCAGCTTCTCGAGTCACTTCTGCACGGCGAGTGCGGGCTTCGTCTTGGCTAAGTAGCCCAGCATTTAAGTCTGCGTCAATCGCCATCTGCTTACCCGGCATCGCGTCGAGGGTAAAGCGAGCACTCACTTCAGAGATACGCCCTGCACCTTTGGTGACAACGGCAAAGTTAATGATAATTAGGATTAAAAATACCACTAGGCCGACAGCGTAATTGCCACCAATAACCACTGAGCCAAACGCTTCAATCACTTTACCGGCAGCATCTCCGCCATTATGACCTTCAAGCAGCACCACACGCGTAGAAGCGACGTTAAGGGCTAGACGTAAAAGCGTAGCAACAAGCAAAACCGTGGGGAACGCAGCAAAATCGAGTGGCCGGTCACTATAGATAGCGACCAATAACACAACTAATGCAAGTGCGATGTTGAAAGCAAATAAAATATCGAGCAGAAAGGCAGGCATGGGCAGTATGATCATAGCCAGTGCAGCTAAAACCAATAATGGGGTACCCAAACCTTTAAATTGTGCGGGCTTTAGTTGTTTTAATTGCCCAAGTCTTGCGTTAAATTCCATTCACCCTAAGTCCAATCTTTGACGCCTATTGGCTGTACTGCAAATTTAGTACCAAAAGTTGTACTAATACTAATTGCATTAACCAGTAACAAAACCAATAGGATCAAGCTGCTCACATTGCAGAGCATGGACACTATAACCTGAAAAGAATAACCAAAGAATGCAAAGCCAAGTAAGTGGGTGTTTTTTATACACTTCAAACGTAAAAATGAGACTTTAACGCAACGCTAATATTTAAACCTGCAGATATTGCCGCTCGATTAGTGTTTTAGCTCATCTGGAATAGGCTGTTTAGTGGGAATGGCATTAGGACGACGGCCTTTACCTCTTTGGTACTGACGCAATTGAAATACGTAGGCAAGCACTTGTGCTACTGCAGTAAATAGTCCTTCGGGGATCTCTTGATCTATTTTGGTAGTATGGTAAATAGCACGGGCTAAAGGCGGCGCGGTAACAATTGCCACATCATGTTCTCGAGCAATTTCACGGATTTTAAAGGCCACTTCATCCACCCCTTTAGCGACCACAAAAGGCGCGGTTGATTTAGCAGCATCATATTTAACCGCTACAGCATAATGTTCTGGGTTAACCACTATGACGTCGGCATTAGGCACTTCGCCCATCATGCGCCTTTGTGCCATCTCTTGTTGTAGCTGACGAATACGTCCCTTAACTTCGGGTTTACCTTCGGTATCTTTGTACTCATCTTTAACTTCTTGCTTGGTCATTTTTAACTGTTTGGCGTGATTCCAAATTTGATAAGGCACATCGATAGCGACAATTATAAACGTCGATGCACACAGCAAAATGAAGATCCATGAAACCAAATCCAACGCATGATAAATATTGCCGGGAAGGTGATCTTGTGACAACATCAAAATATCATTGAGGTAAATATTAAGTACCAGATAGGCAGTAATTGCCACCACCGAAAACTTAGCAATACCTTTGGTAAGTTCAACCACAGCTTGTACGCCAAACATTCGTTTAAACCCTGCAACAGGGCTCATTTTACTCGGCTTGGGCATACAGGCTTTGGCAGAAAAAGACATCCCACCCAGTGCCACATTTCCAGCAAATGCGATCAATGCTAGCAATAAGATAAAGCCTAACAGTGGCGCAGCTAATTCATTGCCCACCATGCTCCAAATATTCATCATCTGCCGCGTGTCAAAGATCTCTTCACGGGTCAATGTAAAAAGGTTAGTCATAATAGTGTGCATCGCTTTAGCAATACTTGGCCCTGTCATAACAAGCCCAACTGAAGCGGCAATAAGAACAGCAGAAGTCCCTAAATCTTTGGAGCGTGCAACCTGCCCTTTATCTTTGGCCTGTTGCAACTTTCTGGAGGTTGCTTCCTCTGTTTTTTCTTGGCTACTGTCATTTTCAGCCATGACAGTCCCCCGTATTGAGTGGGGGTATCACTATGATGAAGCGCGTAGGCAATAGCATCAGTTAAGCCCACCATCTAAGGTGCACTGTAGTTCAAGGACATTACACAGCAGAATTTGTACCTCTCGCCATATCTCATCAAAGTGAGCCATGATTGGTGTTAAAGTGAGCCAAAGAATAAACAAGCCACTAACCATGGTCACAGGGAAACCGATTGCGAAGATATTCAGCTGTGGCGAAGCACGTGTCATCACCCCGAAAGAGAGGTTGATCGTCAGAAGAGCGACAATGGCCGATAAAGACATGGTGAGTGCAGCGCCAAACATATAACCGACAAATTCGGTAAACATCCGGTAACTCGCAAGACTCAAACCTTCCATTGATACCGGAATTGAATCAAAACTCGCAACCACCATTTTGATTAGTATTAGATGCCCATCTACCGCCAAAAATATCATTGTTGTTAGCAAAAGAAAGAAGTTAGCGACAACTGGTGTCTGTTGGCCGGAACCGGGGTCAATCATGGAGGCGAAACCTAGACTGGTCTGCATACCAATAATTTGTCCGGTTAGCACAAAGGTCTGCATTAACAGCAGGGTTGAAAACCCCATAGAAACACCAATGATGATCTGCTGGAAAGTGACAAACACGGCGCTCAAAGAAAATAGTTCGATATCAGGCATTGGCGGCAGCACGGGCACTACTGCTGCTGTAACGGTCAGAGATAACAGCAACCTAACTCGCGACGGAGTGGTATTAGCACCAAATACCGCCATCACCATAAACATGCTAGAGATCCGTGTTAATGGCCACATGTAGCCAGCAATCCCGCCCATTATAGTATCAAGTAAGATATTCATAATGACAGTACAGCACCTGAATGCAGACTTTGTAACCAAGGGAATTCAAACAGTTGCAATAACATGATTAACCGATAACCTGCGGGATCATATTTACCATTTGTAAAAAAAATTCCATCATCGTTTGTACCAGCAGATGCCCCATCAACATTAAACCTAATAAGGTTGTTAGTAGACGTGGCAGAAAACTCAATGTTTGTTCGTTAATCGAAGTGGCGGCCTGAAATACTGCCACGATTAAGCCGACGATGAGTCCCGGCACAATGATCATCGAAACAATAGTCACAATTACCGCTAAGGCTTCTCGGAAAATATCAATCAGTGCTTCAGGAGTCATAGGGTACCTTCTATAAACAAACCTTTAATCGCCAACAAAACCGTCGTAACCATAACAATGTGCGATTGTTGGCATAGACCCGTTAACGCTCTTACAGTCATAGCTTACCTATAAGCCGAAACTGTTGGCTAACGTCCCCATGACAAGACTCCAACCATCAACGAGCACAAACAGCATGATCTTAAACGGCAACGAGACAATCATAGGCGATAACATCATCATACCCATCGCCATCAAGATACTGGCGACCACTAAATCTAATACCAAAAAGGGCACGAATAGCATAAAGCCGATCTGAAATGCCGTCTTGAGTTCACTGGTGATAAAGGCCGGAATAATCACGCTCATTGGCGCGTCTTCCGGCTCATTGATATTTTGGTAACCCGAAATTTCAATGAAGGTATCTAAATCTGATAACCGAGTCTGTGACAACATGAAATCTTTCAGCGGTCCCTTGCCCGTATTAAAAGCATCTTGAATCGGCATTCCCTGTTCGATATAAGGTTTTACCGCTTGCTCATAAATCTTATCGAATACAGGAGACATAATAAAAAATGTCATGAACATACTGATACCGATTAAGATTTGATTAGAAGGCGCTTGCTGTAAACCAATTGCTTGGCGCAAAATCGACAACACCACAATAATGCGGGTAAACGAGGTCAACATAATGACAGCGGCAGGGATAAAGCTCAGTGCGGTCATTAGCAGCAATATCTGCATGGTGACCGAGTACTGAGTTGAGCCATCAGCCCCCGTTGACACAGTTACCGCGGGCAAAATCCCCGTTTCAGCTAACACTGTAGGGGATATTAACGACAGCGCGAGGCCACCAAATAGCACAATCCATTTTATCATTGGGATGACTTCGCTTGACGTAAGCGACTCGCAAAGGAGTCTGTGGAGATCTCAACGGGCTCGCTGAGCTTATCAACCAAATTAACTTGATGTGGGGTAACACCCAGTAAATACTGTTGGCCGTCAACTTCTACCAGAACCAACTTTTCTTTTTGACCTAGTGGCGTTACAGCAAGTGTTTTCAACACTCCTTGGCTACTGGGTACCAAATTAAGTCGCTTCACCATATAAGCGAGTGCAAAAATGAGTAACAGGACTACAATCAGCCCTCCCACCATACTGGCCAGTGTGGCAACACTTGAAGGCGCTGCCGATTTCTCTGCTGTCGCTGCGACCGTGCCAAGACTAGCTAATACAAGCTGAAAACTCATTGCTAATCCTTTTATTTAAGCTTTTTGATACGCTCAGTCTGACTGATCACGTCGGTTAAACGAATACCGAACTTGTCATTAACAACAACCACTTCACCGTGGGCGATTAAGGTGCCATTAACCATCACATCCAGTGGTTCCCCAGCAACACGGTCGAGTTCAACAACCGAGCCTTGGTTTAGCTGCAGTAGATTACGGATATTGATAAAGCTGCGACCTACTTCCATCGAAATAGTGACAGGAATATCCATAATCGCGTCAAGTTTTGACGCTTCCTCTTCGCTTAGTGGAGCGGCATCGCTGCTAAATTCATCTAGCTCTACAGCTTGTGCTTCTTCAATTGCCTGCTCAGCCATTGCTGCAGCCCAGTCATCGCCTGTATCTGTACTCATTTACTTATCACCTTATATATCAGAACGTTCGCGTGGTTTGCCTTTATGGGTCACCAACTGCAGTTCCGACTTAACCGTTTCTGGCCTTTGTATTTGTTCACAAATCTTTAATGCAAGATTCTCTTTAGTTTTCCCCATCTTACAACGATAAGTGGGAAGATCTTCAACTTTCAAAATAATATGTTCAGGCAGCTCAACAGGGATCACATCTCCAGCCTTGAACTCAAGCACATCACGCAATGTCACCTGGTGCTCCACAACAGTCGCGTCGATACCAACATCAACATCCATGATCTCGTCACGCAGAGCCTGCGACCAACGCATATCAGTATCTTGCGTGTCACTTTGTACACCAGCATCGAGTAACTCTCGAATAGGCTCAATCATGGAGTACGGCATCGTAATATGGAAATCACCACCGCCGCCATCGACTTCGATATGGAATGAACTCACCACGACAACTTCGGTTGGGCTAACGATATTCGCCATTGCGGGGTTAACTTCAGAGTCGAGATAATCGAACTCAACATCCATCACTGGTGCCCAAGCTTCTTTATAATCTTCAAAGATAATTTTAAGCAGTAGTTGCACAATTCTGCGCTCAGTAGGGGTAAACTCTCGCCCTTCAATCTTTGCGTGAAAACGTCCATCACCACCAAAAAAGTTATCGACAAGGATAAAAACGAGCCTTGCTTCCATGGTGATAAGCGCGGTGCCTTTTAACGGGCTAAAGCGCACCATATTTAAGCTTGTCGGTACAAAAAGAGTGTGGACGTACTCACCGAACTTGAGCATTTGTACGCCATTAATCGACACTTCAGCCGCGCGGCGCATCATGTTAAACATACTAATACGCAAGTGGCGAGCGAAACGCTCGTTAACGATCTCCAGCGTTGGCATTCGGCCACGCACAATACGGTCTTGCGAAGAGAAGTCATAAGAACGAGCATCAAGCTCACCGTCCTCAATCATATCCTCTTCGACGTCATCTACACCGTGTAGTAGCGCATCAATTTCGTCTTGGCTTAATAAATCACTCACGATATTGCCTTTGCCTATATAAAAACGTTTGGTTTACAAAAAGAGCCGTGTAAATTTACTGCATCACAAAGCCGGTAAATAATACTTTTTCAACGACTTTACGACCAATAATCGGTTGCAGCGTATTTTGCACGTTGAGTAATGCTAAAAGTCGCAATTCATCTTTGCCCGCTAAGGTACTGAGTTTTTGCACATCCGCGCCACTAAAAGTGGTTAATAACGCATCTTCAATTAATGGGATGTGCTTTTTAATCAATACATCATCATCTTTACCACGTACCATTAGCTGAACCTTGATCTCAACGAGTCGAGTTCGGCCATTACCAGGCAAGTTAAACAGAAATGGTCGTGGCATTGCCGCGTAAAAGGCTTCCCTTTTATCCGATACTTGCTCTTCGGCAACAACCTCTCCATTGCTAGTTTGATCTGCAGTCTCATCGCCACTTAATAGCAACCACAGTGTTACTGCGATGATAACAATAAGTACTGCTGCAATGCTGCCAAATAAAATTAACTTCTTCTTACTTTTAGGCTTGTCACTGACTTCAAGCTCTAATGATTCTTCTTCTGCCATCTGCTTTCCCTAACTGGACTTCTATGCACTTGCTTAACTCGGTCAACGTCACAAGTTAAGCCAAGTTTTTAACTGTGCTATAGGTTACCTGCTTATGCGTAATAATCTATACCTGAAGCAGAACTTGTTGCTTGATTTGCGCCAACAATCAGCTCTTCTGCTGAAATTTCATCCATTTCAGCGCTACTATTGCCCCCGCTGTCTCTATCACCTTGGAATGATTGGTCATTACCTCTGTCACCTTGTGATACTTGGCCATCGGTCAATTGCATACCTTGTTCGGCCAGCATTTCACGTAATCTAGGCATTGCTTGTTCAACGAGATCTCGAGTTTGATGTTGGCTGACTTGAAATTGCACTTGAGTGGTATCACCTTGAACTTGGATCCGTACCATCATACTGCCAAGCTCTGCAGGATCGAGTCTGATCTCAGCATGTTGCACCCCTTGACTAACCATAGTCAGCAACTGCTGCTTCATTACTGGAGAAAATCGCTGGATCATCTCCTGCATTTGAGAAGCTTGATCAGCGTGTTGTTTCAGCGCCAGCTGGATCTGCTGTGGTTCAACTCGGGTTAAACTCTGCTGAATTTGCAAATTATGCGCTTGCAGGCCCGATACTGTCTTAATATCTTGGGTAGAAACCTCTTCATTGCCGCTAGCAAGATTCGCTTCCAACCCCATTTGAATCGGGGTCAATCTCACTGACAACTCGGCGCCTTTAAGCTGCTCTGCCGCCATACTATTGGCTGTATTCGCCAGTTTTCCATTATTGCTATTCTCTATATCAGCTCGCTTTGCAACCGCTTCTGTAGTGCTTGTTGCAGCAGCCGCTGCTGTTTGAATGGCAGCTTCTTTGCCTAGAATATCGCGACTTTCCGCTTTGGTGCTCGGATCGATTGCTTGCTGTGTTAATGCCTCAGTCGTAGCGCCATTACTTGTTTGTTTAGAACCGTTTAGATTGCTGTTGTTCACTTCTAAACCACTAGAAGTATTCGCTTTATTTGTAGAAGTGTTATGCCCATCTGCAGAGTTCATTATTGCTGCATTTGCCGCTGGTACGATGGCATATTGCGCTAATAGCTTACCATCGGCATCTAAAATATGACTTTGTGCTAGTAACGCTTCAAGTTCCGCCTGCGGCATTTCAGTTAATGCTTGTTCGGATATGCCAGTTTGTAAGCTTAGTGCTTGTAAGATCTCATCAGATAACTCAGTGGTTATGTCTGAGTCACTGTTATCAGTTTCTTCGGCGCTAGCTTTCGATATCGCAAGCTCTGCATTAGTGTCATCGCCTAACGGCAACTCTTCGCCGTCAGCGGCAATCACTGAGTCAGTATTCGCATCAGCGCTGACAGGAAAGTTGTTGGCAAGGTTAATTTGAGCCAGTACCTGATTAACATCATCACTGTTTGACTCTTCATTACTGTTGGCGTTTTTCAAGTCGCCTTGTTTTACTTTATCCGCCGCGGTCGTGGTTGATGCAGCGTTTCCATCTATTTTATTTTGCTCAGCCGTAACGCCCTCTTTGCTGGCCTTTTCAAGTGCCACAGAGAAATTATCACCTTCAGCGCTCAGTTCAGGTTTTGCGCTAGCGGTCTTTTTAGCACTGGCGGCATCGGCACTACTGAGTAATATATTGGTCATCTGCTGCATAACTTCTCCGTCAGCGTCCCATCAAAGCAAAATAGATCGTTTAGTTGAGTAATTAGCGTCAAAATATCGGCTTAAATGCCCGCTTAAATTACTTATTATCTACTTAAAAGCAATTATGATGCCAACAAAGCCGTGGATATTGAACAGTTTGAAAGCTATCGGGATAAACCTAGCGACGGGACTTACGGTAAAACTGCTGTGAGGCAAACTCATCAACCATTTTCTGCTCTCTGCGTTGTTCAGCCAACTGCGCTTTTTCGGCTTTATTCGCCAGTAAAAGCTCTACGGCTTTGCGCTTTTGCTGTTTTTCTTGCCAGTGAGCTTGGCGATGTTGCTGTTGGGTGTTTGCTTCTTGAACGGAATTGACTTGCTGCACAATGGCATCGTCGACCTGACGTACAAATTGATGAAACTGATGATAGTAACTGGCGCTGATATTTTTACCTTGCTGCTGCTCCATCTGTTTCATGTAATCTAACCGATAGTCTTGCAACGCCTTTAGCTGGCTTTGTCTGCGCTGTAACTCTAATTGAGCGGCACGAAGTTGCAGTGAGGCTTGTTCTTCTGCCTCTTGATTTAGTTTAAGAACGGTAAACAGCGGATCGACTTTAGCCATGACTTAGTTTATACCTGACATTGTGCGCCCAACTGACTCAACATAAGCGTACTACTGTCAAAGGTAATAGCATCTTTCATCGTTTGGCGTAAAAACGCATTCATAGCGGGCTGTAGGCGAATTGCATTGTCAATTCGAGGATCGCTACCTTGGGTATAAGCACCAATAGAGATAAGGTCTTTGTTCTGTTGATAAAGCGAATATACCTGCTTGACTCGACGCATCGCCTCTAAGTGTTCTGTCGTTATCACCATCGGCGCGACACGACTAATGGATGCTTCGATATCAATCGCCGGGTAGTGACCTGAATCGGCCAGCGAACGGGAAAGAACGATATGGCCGTCAAGGATTGCACGCGATGCATCAGCGATGGGATCTTGTAGATCATCCCCTTCTGTCAGAACCGTGTAAAAAGCAGTTATCGAGCCCTGTTTACCACCGCCATTACCCGCCCTTTCCACCAGCTTAGGTAATTTGGCAAATACTGATGGCGGATAGCCTTTAGTTGCAGGTGGTTCACCGACTGCCAGCGCTATTTCGCGCTGCGCCTGAGCGTAGCGGGTTAAGCTATCCATCAGTAGCAGCACGCTGTAACCCATGTCGCGAAAATACTCTGCGATTCGCGTCGATGTTTCACAGGCGCGCAGTCGCATTAATGGTGAGGTATCAGCAGGCGCTGCAACAACGACCGAGCGGGCGCGGCCTTCGGGGCCTAAAATCTCTTCAATAAACTCTTTAACTTCACGGCCACGCTCTCCCACTAATCCCACCACAATAATGTCAGCGGTAGTGCCGCGGGTCATCATACCTAACAGCACACTTTTACCGACTCCTGAACCGGCAAACAAGCCCATTCGCTGACCTTTGCCTACGGTCAACATTGAGTTAATGGCGCGTACACCAACATCGAGCGGTTCACTAATGGCGCGTCGTGCTAAGGGGTTTATTGCAGGAGCGTGAGTCGGTGCTTTTTGGTCTGTTTGCAGATTGCCTAAGCCATCAATCGGCAGGCCACTGCCGTCAAGTACTCGGCCTAATAAAGCCAGTCCAACACTTAAACCTGACTGTTGTCCTAGTGGGGTAACTTTTGCCCCTGGCAGCACGCCACTAAGCTCTTCAATTGGCATTAAGTAAAGCAGCTCATCATCAAAGCCTATCACCTCGGCGACAAGCTCACCAGACATGGTTTCGATAGAGCAAAGACTGCCAACTGAAGCGCGGCAGCCGGTGGCTTCTAGCGTTAAACCTACCACACGAACTAGCTGTCCACTGGCTTCGGCCACAAAAGGGTTAATCTTATTGTGGTGCTGCGCGAGTTTACTGCGCAGTCGGTGTTGGCGTGTTGGCATGTTCACCTTCGGCGACTGGGACGGGTTCTTGAGTTTGCTGCTGTTGTTGTGTCTCCATTGCTGGAGCCGAATTAGACTCTGCACTCTCAACAGCAACTTGCTTACTCGCTCTGTGATTAAGTAGCGTTTCCTCTTGCTGCTCTTTTTGCTGCAATAGATCTTGCTGAGTTTTTTCTAACTCAAAAAAGACATGTTGAATGCGAGTATCGACTGTCATATCGATATGACTGCGGCCGCTGCTAATAATACAGTCGCCAGCGGATAAGCTTGGATCGGCTTCGATATCCCAGCGGTTTTTTTCTAATTGCGCTGCACTATAGAGCCCGCTAATCAATGCTTCGTCATCAGGCGTCACTCTGATATTCACTTGTTGCTGTTTAATCGGCAGCGAGTCTACACCTTGGCGCAGTGCACTTAATATATGTTCAGGGTGTGTTTTAAGCTCGTGACCGATAACGGCTTTAGCGAGACTCATAGAGGTGGAGAGTAATTCTTTCTCAATTTCGGTATCGAGAATGCTCAGCGGTTGCTCAAATTGCTCAAGTAATGCTTCAAAGCGTTGTAACATCTCGGCGGCGGCTTGTAGCCCTGCTTCATGCCCCTGTTCTTTTCCTTGCTCAAATCCTTCGCTATGGCCTTGCTCTAGCCCTGCTAAACGACCTTTTTCAAGCCCCTCAGCATGTCCTGCCTCTTGTCCTTGAACAAAGCCTTCGCGCTCTGCATCGGCACGAATATCTTCGATTTCGGTCAATGTGGGCGGTAAAATCGTTTCAGCTTCGCCTTCATCATCAATGTCGATGCTTGAGCCATGTCGACCAAACATGTTCAGCGATGAAGCATCTACCGCTTGGCTAATATCGGGCAGATCCCAGTGACCAAACTCATCAGTGGTATTAACCGTTGCCCCTTTGGGCTCTTTTGGGTCAGCCATTATAAGAACTCTTCACCGCCACCACCACCGAGCATCAACTCGCCACTTTCACTCAATCGGCGTGCTATCGATAAGATCTCTTTTTGCGCCACTTCAACTTCGCTGATCCTAATGGGTCCCATCGCTTCTAAATCATCACGCAGCAATTCAGCCGCCCGTTTAGACATATTACCAAGGAGCTTCTCTTTGAGTTGATCATCAGTGCCTTTTAGCGCCTTCATTAGTACATCTTGCTGCACTTCTCGAAGCAGCACTTGAATACCCATGTCGTCAACATCACTTAAGTTCTCAAACACAAACATAAGGTCTTGGATCTGCTGCGCCATCTCTTCATCAGACTCTCGCATCGTTTCCATTAGATGACTTTCAACGCCAGTATCGAGGTAGTTCATGATATTTGCCGCCGCTTTGAGGCCGCCCATCTTCGCCGCTTGTGCGCCGCCTTGACCAGCAAACTGTTTCTCCATGATATCGTTGAGCTCTTGCAGTGCTGCTGGCTGCACCTCTTCAAGATTAGCAATTCGCATCATCAGATCTAAGCGAGTATTTTCTGGGAACTGAGCGAAAATTTCTGCGGCTTGATCGGGTTCTAAATAGGATAAAACAATAGTCTGGATCTGCGGATGTTCATTTTGAATGATAGTGGCAACTTGACGGGCATCCATCCACTTAAGGGAGTCGAGGCCTTTCGCTCCACTGCCCATGATGATCTGTTCAATCAGGTTACCCGCTTTATCTTCGCCTAACGCAGCAGTCAAAGCCTTACGAACGAACTCTTCGCTATTAAAACCGATAGAGGAGTATTTTTGAATATCGTCCAAAAATAGCTTATGCACCCCGATGACCTTTTCTTGGCCAAAGTCCTGCATTGCAGCCATTGCCATACCGACCTTCTGCACCTGTTTTGGCTCCAGGTGTTTCAATATAGAAGCGGCATCACTCTCGCTCAAGCTCAGCAACAATATGGCTGTTTTCTCGATACCGTTTAAATCTTCTGGCTTAAACCCAGGTACAGGTGTTACTGCTTGCCCCTCTATGGGAGTATTATTTGTCATCTTCAATTAACCAATTTTTCACGACTTGAGTCGATAGTTCAGGTTCATTCGCGACAATCGCGCGGATGGCTTTAATCATGTCATCATCTTTATGCAAGTCAGGAATTAAAATCGAGCCGTCATCGGCATAACTGTATTCGGCTTCAGGGCGCTCTAACATACCTAAGGTATCAGCAGCATATTGGTCTTCAATCTCAGCCAGTTCATCGCCCATTTTCGGCTCTTCTGGCAGTTTAGCGCTATCTGGGTAAACAATACGCTTAAGCATTGGACTGATGATAAACATCACTATCGCTAATGCAACTAAGGTACCTAAGCCTAATTTTACCGCACGCCAAAACCAAGGTTGTTCCCACATTTCTGGTGCTGGCGCATCTTCTATTAACTGATCCATAAACGGCACTGTGACAACTTCAATCATGTCACCGCGTTGAGTGTTAAAACCAACGGCACCTTCGAGTAAACGGCGAATGTTTGCCAGCTCTTGCTCGGTGCGAGGGACGCGCGTTACGCTGCCATCTTCGGCCGCAGGCGCATTTTTGAAATCAACAGCGACCGATACGCTGACACGTCTTAATGTGCCTACTTGCTGACGAGTGTGACTGATAGTGGTATCAAGTTCAAAGTTGCGCGTGGCTTCTTTATGGCTGCTACCACTGCTAACAGACGTTGTTTCTGTACCTACTTCTTCAGGGATATCAGAGTTCATCGGTGGCTGATTAGACAATGCCCCCGGGATCCCGCCAGTGGTCCCACCATTCGAATTATTTTCAACAACCATCTCACTGCGCAGTGCCGGTAAGTCTGGATTGTAACGCTTAGCGGTTTGCTCTACTGCAGTAAAGTCCATGCTAACGTCGACTTGCGAGGTAAAGTTTTCAGGGCCTAGAATCGGCATCAAAATTGACTCTACCTTGTTACGGTATTCTGATTCTTTCTGTTGAACAATTTCCAGCTCACGACGAGCAATCGCTGACACGCCATCTTGGCTGCCTGAATTTAATAGACGACCATTTGAATCAGTGACGGTGACTTTATTCGGCTCTAGATTGTGAACCGCAGATGCGACGATATCGACTATCGAATCGACCTCTTCTTGGCCAAGACCACCACGGCGAGTGTTAACAACTACTGTAGCGCTTGGTTTAGAGCGATTTCGAGCAAACACATTTTCTTTTGGCAAGGCTAAGATGACTTTGGCGCGGCTAACACTTTTAAGCTCTTCAATAGCACGAGCAAGGTTCTGCTCCTGACTGTGTTTAAGGCGAGCTTGCTCCATACGCTGGCTAACACCAAAACCACTGTCTTTACTTAAATAGTCATCATTGGCAGCAGCTTGATCTAAACCGGCGCGGCTTAGCATCATTTTTACATCTTGATATTTATCTTCAGGGACTTTTACCACATCGCCTTGGATCTGGTATTTAATTTTATTTTTATCGAGTTCATCGAGTACTTGAACCATCTCTTGCGTACTCATTTGTCCTAAAGGACGGTATTCAGGCTCTTGTGCCCAAATCATCACAAAAACAGCTAATGCTAAACAGATAGCCAAGGCTAATATCATGGTCACTTGGCGTAACATGTCGATATTGCCAATCGATCCCATCACACCTGGCTTATGTTCCTCTTGAACGCCACTAGACTGCCCTGCAGCAGCGATATTTGAACCTGTTCCTACGACCATTTCTGTACTCACAATTGCTACCTGCTGTTAGGGCCTAAACAGGCATACTCATAATGTCTTTATAAGCTTCTACGAGCTTATTTCTTACTTGCACGGTTGCTTCAAAAGCAACGCTCGATTTTTCACGCGCGATAACCGTATCAGATAATGTCACTGTGGTATCGCCCATATCAAGGCGAGTGGCTAAATTAGATGCATTTGACTGAAGTTCGCTCACATTTCCAACAGCTTGAGAGAGAAGTTGACCAAAATCAGCGCCTGAAGTGTTGTTCACTTGGCGGGCAACACTTGTTTGAGTGCCTTGAGTACCGATTTGACCGTTAAGTGACTGCATCTCTTGCAGTAAAGAATTAGCGCCGATTTGCATAACTATCTCCCAATGTCGTTTTCTTGACGAAAATCTTAATTGAACTAGATAAAGCAGAAATCGTGCCAGAATGTTGAAAGCAGGAAAAGCAGGTTCTAGGGGCTAGCAAGATGAAGCAATCTTAGACGTATCAGCTTAAAGTACGCGGCTACGTCACTACGGAACGCTTCGCTTTCGGTAAAAACTAATAATGAGAAAAGCGACGGCATAAATACCGACCTACTTAAAAAGAAGGTTCTAGGTTCGAGTATTAGTGGTTTTAGGTGCTAGGGACTAGCAAGACGAGACAATCTTAGACGTATCAGCTTAAAGTACGCGGCTACGTCACTACGGAGCGCTTCGCTTCCGGTAAAAACTAAAAAAGAGAAAAACGACGGCATAAATGCCGACCTACTTAAAAAGAAGATTCTAGGTTCGAGTATTAGTGGTTTTAGGTGCTAGGGACTAGCAAGACGAGACAATCTTAGACGTATCAGCTTAAAGTACGCGGCTACGTCACTACGGAGCGCTTCGCTTCCGGTAAAAACTAAAAAAGAGCAAAGCGACGGCATAAATGCCGACCTACTTAAAAAGAAGATTCTATGCCCGAGTGTTAGCGGTTCTAGACTCTAGGCTCGAGTATTAGCCGTTCTAGGTTCTGCATGATAACCCATGCACAAATGCATACTCCTAGCTTTGCTCCTAGAAGCGTAGTGCCCTAGTATCTACCAGACCGAAGGCCACTCTCGAAGCGTAGCGACCTAGTATCTACAAGACCGAAGGCCACTCTCGAAGCGTAGCGACCTTGTTCAGTAATTAAGCTGGTATTTCAATCCCAGAGTCACGCATTTTAGCCATTTTATAGCGTAATGTGCGGGCACTGATCCCCAACTTTTCGGCCACGTCTTTACGACTGCCGTTGCACTGGCTTAGTGTCTCTAAAATGATCACATGTTCCTGCGCTTTAAGTTCATTCCCTAAGCCGTCAAGCTCATTGCTCTTAGTCTCCTCTTCTTCCGAGTTAACCTCCGCAGTTAATGAGATATCGCAAGAATCGATAATAATGTCAGCAATGGTTATTTCAGTCCCGACACTCAATATAAGTGCTCGCTGTACCACATTATCAAGTTCTCGAACGTTACCAGGCCAGCGGTGTGTCAATAGTCGCCGGGAGGCACATTCTGCCAACTCAGGGACTTCAGTTCTGTTCATCGCCGTTGCATGGCGACTAATTAAGTGTCTTGCCAAAGGTAAAATATCAGCTGGACGCTGATTCAGCGCAGGCCATGTTAACGGGAAAACATTAATTCGATAGTAAAGGTCTTCTCTGAATTCGCCAGCCTCAGCCATCGCTTTTAGATCTCGGTTAGAGGTTGCTAGTACCCGCACATTCAATTTAATGGTTTTGCGTCCGCCTAAACGCTCAACTTCACGCTCTTGCAGTACTCGCAGTAACTTAGCTTGCAGACCCACTTCCATCTCAGAAATTTCATCCAGCAGTAACGTACCGCCTTGTGCCTGCTCAAACTTTCCGGGGCAAGCTTGATATGCGCCGGTAAACGCCCCTTTCTCGTAGCCAAACAAAGTCGCTTCCAGCATATTTTCTGGAATTGCCGCACAGTTAATTGCGACAAATGGCTCTGTCGCACGCTGACTGTGTTGATGTATATAGCGAGCTAATACCTCTTTACCACTACCACTTGGGCCCATGATCATCACCGACGCATCAGATACTGCAACTCGCTGCGCTAAAGATAACAGTGCAAGGCTCTTTTCATCAGCCACAACAGGACTGCCTTCTATCGATTTTGCAGGTAGATAACGCGATACTTGATTAAGCAGCACTTCTGGTGAGAATGGTTTAGCTAAATAATCGACTGCGCCCAATTTCATGGCATTGACTGCGTTATCTATGGTCGCGTAGGCCGTCATCAATAGCATAGGTACTTTGGGATGGTACTGCTGCAGGTAATTGAGTAACCCAAGGCCGCCAATCCCCTCCATTTGCACATCGCTTATCACCATGTCAAAGCTGTCATTTTTAAGCGCTAAAATACCCGCTTCAGCCGACTCGACATCAACGCAATCATATTGCGCCAACATTAAGGTATCTAACAATGCTTCTCTTAATGAAGCATCATCTTCAACTAACAGTAATCTTCCTTCAGACATGCTCTACGCTCCAACCACTGTATCAGTGATAACTTGTGCTTTCGCCAATGGGAATTTAAGCGCAGCGGTGCAGCCTTTACCAACATGGCAGCTAAACTGCATCATGCCGCCATGGTTATTTACCACTGACTGCACAACCGCTAATCCGAGCCCTGTTCCCTGCGCTTTAGTGGTAAAGAAAGGTTCAAGCACTTGTTGCTGCATGTCGCTATCTAATCCCTTGCCGTTATCAATCACATCAACATGTAACGCAGTTTCGGTGTCGTAGGTCTTTATAGTAATGGTTGTTGCGCCCGCCTCGATACTGTTGACCACTAAATTATTAATGGCCGAACTCAAAGCTGAATCATTAGCACGTATAGGCTGAGTGGCATGGTTAATAAATTCGAGCTGACAACCTTTTTGAGCAGCGATTGGCAGACAGTTATTCAACACACTGTCTATAACCTCTTCGATACTGACGATGACGTCTAACTCCTGTTGACGGCCTTTCGCCATCAATAGCATGTCATTAACTTGATGTTCGAGCTCATTAAGCCTATCAACCAACTTTCCTTGAAAACGCTGTCTGGCGCTATCCGAAATTTTGGGGCTTGCAAGGTTTGATGCATACAATAATGCTGCACTCAGAGGCGTACGAACTTGATGTGCAAGCGTTGCCACCATTTTTCCTAATGCTGATAATCGTTGCAGATGAGACAAATTCTTTTGTAGTAAACGAGTCTCGGTCAGATCGGTTAATACAATCAGTTGGCCAGGTTCAGGTGTTAATGGCGTTATCGCGAGCTTCACTCGTCGGCCATTACGCAGTGACACTTCATGGCCATCATCATCTTTAGGAGAGAAGGCTTGATTGATCACTTTAAACCAGCGTAGTCCCTCTAAGGGTCCGCCAAGCAGTTCGATGGCAACCGGATTCGCATCTGTCACTATTCCGTCACCATTGATGATCACCACGCCTGATGGCATCGCCTGCAGAATATGCTCCATACGGTTGGACATATTCGCGGCTTGCTGAACATCGACCAATTTGGGACGAGTGCTGGCAAGCGGATCAAAACTTGGCTGGGGAACTGCGGACATAAAGACTCCGTCAAAAAACTGTATATGACGGAGTTAAAGCAGGTTTCATGCCACTTTAAAAAGCAGAGGCTAGATGGCTTATTCAGTCGGCATATATGCCGTCAGGTTAGGTGCTTGTTTTGTAGGTCGGCATTTATGCCGTCAGATTGTATGATTGATTACGTTGTTTGATGGGCTAAAGCCCAACCTACAGGCCATAATGGGCATGACGCTGCAACCTTTTGTAGGTCCGCATATATGCCGTCAGATTGTATGATTGATTACGTTGTTTGATGGGCTAAAGCCCAACCTACAGGCCATAACGGTTATGACGCAGCAATCTTTTGTAGGTCGGCATTTATGCCGTCAGATTGCTGGTCGATTATAATCATTGATGGGCTAAAGCCCAACCTACAGACCATAATGGGCATGACGCTGCAACCTTTTGTAGGTCGGCATTTATGCCGTCAGATTGTGTGATTGATTACGTTGTTTGATGGGCTGAAGCCCAACCTACAGGCCATAACGATTATGACGCTGCTATCTTTTGTAGGTCGGCATTTATGCCGTCAGATTGCTCTTTTCTCGTTTTTACGTTAAGCGAAGCGTTCCGTATGGCTGTAGCCGTGCGTCTAAGACTTTACCGTCTTTGCTAGTACCTAGCGCTTAATACCTACGTTCCTTAAGAACTACACAAAATGAGCGCAAAAAAATGCGACACCAAAAGCGTCGCATTTTTTCTACAGAAAGTATGAGTGGAAGGCTAGTCTTTACCTAAGCCATATTTACGCATTTTCTCTACTAACGTAGTACGGCGAATACCGAGCATTTCAGCAGCACGGGCAACAACATTATCTTGCTGATCCAATGCTTGCCTAATCATGTCAATTTCAAGTTCTGCCAGCAGATCTTTCAAGTTAACCCCTTCAGGCGGCAGTTCACTTGGAAAGCGAGACTCTGGGATATCAATTGGCTCTTCATCGTTAAAGATAGAAGCCAGAGCGTCACGCTCTAATTGCTCTTCACTGATCTCAACGCAATATTCAGGCACATCAATATGGCGATACTTAATCGGTAAATCATTAACGTCTACCAATCCACCTGGGTACAGAATGGTTAAGCGTTCAACGAGATTAGAAAGCTCACGAACATTACCCGACCAAGCGTGCTCTTTTAGCGACTCAATCGCTCTTTGAGTAAAGCGAACTCGCCCACGCCCTTCGTTATAGACACGGCTAACGAGCTCTTGCAACAACAATGGAATATCCTCTTTGCGTTCACACAAAGCAGGCATTTCAATTGGGAATACATTCAAGCGGTAGTAGAGATCTTCTCTAAAATCGCCCTCTTCAATCATGCTTTCAAGGTTACGATGGGTTGCCGCTACCACACGCACGTCTGCAGCAATAGACTTACTGCCACCTACACGTTCAAACATGCGCTCTTGTAATACGCGCAACAGCTTGACCTGCATTTGCAGTGGCATGTCACCTATTTCATCAAGAAACAGCGTGCCTTTTTCAGCGAGTTCGAAACGACCTTTACGTGCACTAATCGCACCAGTAAAAGACCCCTTCTCATGGCCAAATAGTTCACTTTCAAGTAACTCTGGCGGAATAGCGCCACAGTTAACAGGAATAAAAGGGCCGTCACGACGTTCTGAAATATAGTGGATATTACGGGCAACAACCTCTTTACCCGTACCTGACTGGCCCAGTACTAAAACTGTGGCATCAGAGCTGGCAACTTGGCTAATGAGATGGCGCACGTTAGCAACCCCCTCACTGCGGCCGACAAGGCTACGAAACAATTTAGTTTGATTGGCACTCGTTGGCACATCTGCTCGCTTCACTTGGCCATAAACCTGGCAGAAGTGAAGAAGTTCAGTGAGCTGCGGATAATTTAGTGGTTCTTCGATACAGCCAAGAATATTAGACGCTTTAACGTCTGCAACTTCTCCTAACAGCAAAAATGGCTGCCATGGAAGCGCTCCAGCCAAAGACTGGATAAGTTCTTTAGATTGATTTTCAGCAGGTAAAACAATCGCACGAAAGCGCGTTTGCTTAGTATGCAACTCAAGTTTATCGAAACCGATCAACTCGACTTGCTCACCTAAAAATTCAAATACACAAGACAAGCGATTAATTCGCTCTGACTGGTTACCGACAAGTAGAATTCGTTGATCTGTTTGCATCATTCCGAAGGCCGTTAGGCTTATATGTATCAGCGCATTAATTATTAGTGTTGGTTGCTTATTTCAAGCCAGTAGCTTCTCTCAAAGAAATCTTATCAAATTCACTACCAGATTGAATAGTGTATTATCGGCTCGCCATTAGCAAGCCTCTGATGAATATTATGAGAAACCGAAACGTTTTTGCTCAAAAACTCATCAACCGCCAATTTTATAATGACAAGTTTTTGACAGGTGCCAAAAAGGAGTGCGCTTACACTCCTTTCTAGCCTCTATAAATAGAATCATTCTGATTAGTTTTCAGAAGATAGCTCATGAAGCTCAGTCGGAATAGCATCCCAAGCTTCCTTAATGACACGTAAAATATCTGTTGCGTCATCAATTGCTTGTACATCATTATTAATATTTGCATCAGAGATTTTTTGCAGCATAAAGTCATAAAGCGAACTCAAATTACTGGCAACGTCCCCTTCTGCCTCCATATTCAGGCTGCTATTGAGTCCAGCCACAATGCTTACAGCTTTGCCTAAACTCACACCTTTAAGCTCTAGGTTATTCTGCTCAATGGCATAACGTCCTTGCGCTAAACGCTCTAGCGCGCCAGAGAACATCATTTGAATCACTTTATGCGGTGAAGCGACTGCAATACTGCTATCAAGAGAAACCTTACGATATGATTGAAGCGAACCTCTCATAAAAACCTACCTATTTGAATCTATTGTTTTATATAAATTAGTTTGCCGTTTACCTTTACGCATTCCACGTAACAAGGCTTCGCGATCAGCTAATACTTTTTTGGCTCGATGTTCAAATTCTGTCGTCTTATCTGCCTGTGCTTGCAGGTAGATCCGATCTTCAAATTGACTATCGGTCACTAGCTGACCAATCAAAATTTGACGCGCACTAATCATATCCTGCAATTTAGATACCAGAGTGTCGCTTTCGTCATTTTCAAATTGAATTTTTTCGAGATTATCGAGCAGTTCTGTCATTGCACAATCAACTGTCGCTAGTTGCTCAACAATATCAGCTGTGGGGATAAGAGGTGTATTCATAGGATGTTCACTTCAATCATTTCTCGTCATGACGACTGGCTTTAATGGTAGTTTTAAACTTGGCACATTCTTGAGTGTGGCGAACCACCTTCATCCAATAAGCAACCGGCAACGTCGCCTTTGCCACTTCTGTTAAGACATATTATTGGCTTGCATAAACGGCAACAACTAAATCATCTGATAACTGTTAACTCACTGCTACTTTTGCGGTACTACACCAGGAAGTGAAGCTAACCGGCTTGATAAATCAGCAGATTGTGCACTTAAATTAGCTACAATTAGATCCATAGCATTAAACTGTTTTAGTAATCTAGCCTCGTAAGATGCCATTTTACGGTCGAGTTGTTCACGGCTTTCGGTAATACGGGTAATTTGGTTATCTAAGGTCTCATCTCTGCTATCTATTGTTCCGCCTGTTTGGACATATGTTTCCACTAAACCATCAAGTCTTGCAGCAAGACCTGTATCCTCAGCGCTAAACATATCTTTGATTTGCGTCATATCATTCTCAAGTGCATCTTTGAGAATGCTATCGTCGATTTCTAAAGTTCCCGTCTGAGTGGTTTTTACACCTATATTGGCCAGCATAGTTGCACCGTCTTCAGAATCGTAACTGCTAGACAAAACGCCGCGCAGCTGACTCTGAATACTGCGGATCATAGAGTCGCCCTGCAAAATTCCGGCAGTCTTAGTTTCGGCATCATACCCAGAAAGGTTCGATACAGTTTCCATTAACGCATTGTATGATTCGACAAAACTCTCAACACTACTTTTAACCGTTCCAGTATCGGCTGACACAGTGAGTGTTGAACTTTTAGAAATATCGCTATCTTTCAGTGTCAGACTTACACCACTAATAACATCCTCGACAGTATTACTGCCAGATGTCACTTTTAGTCCATCAACATATAAGATCGCATCCTTTGCAGCACTGAGTTCAGTCATTGCAAAAGTATCAACCAATCCTGTACCGCCGTCGGTATCTGTAGCCGAAACCGTGATCTCGTTTGATGTGCCGGTAGAATTTGAACTCATTACCAACTGTGGGCCACTATCGCCATTAATAATGGTTGCGGTCACACCAACATTATCTTCTGCATCGTTGATTTTTTGCATAACAGTTTCAAGGCTGTCGCCCGCGGCTACATCAACGGTAAAATCGCTACCATCAATAGCTACAGTCACGGAACCCTCACCTATAGCAGCGGTTGCATCTGCAACGGGGATAGAGCCAAGTTTTTGACTCTCTGCAAGCTGCTCAACTTCTACTTTATAACTGCCAGCTACAGCATTGGCACCTGCTGTAGCACTGAAGTAGTCACTATTTGAAATTTTAACTTTACGAGCAATAAAAGTATCTGGATCGGTAAGTTTTTCAAGACTATCTTGAAATTCTGTCATTGCACTTTTCAAAGCACCAATTCCTGAGATCTGGGCATTTAGCTTTCCCTCGTCAGCATCAAACTTTGCAACTTTAGGTGCTCTTTCAGCCCCAACAAGTGCAGATACAATGCCGTTGATGTCCATTCCTGAACCGATACCGACTGATGTTAACCCCATGACAACCTCAATGCTTAAATGCTTAAATGCTTAAATGCTTAAATGCTTAAAAATTTAATATGGTAAACCTATATACACCGAGTTTACGTTACTGACTAACTATACTTCTGTAGACATCAATAGACCATCCATTTCAGCCATTTTCTCATGCAATTTAATGGCCAACTCTAACGCTTCTTCGTTAGGGATCTGTCTAATGAGTTCGCCAGTGTCTATATCTAGCACACTCACTACCTGGGTCCCTAATGAATCATCAACTTTGAATGTCAGCCCCTTGCGCAACATCGCCATCATATCAGAAAGCTTTGCTGTAACCTCTTCCATCTCCTCAGGGGATTCTGTCAGCTGTTCCTCCGCTAACTCTTCTTGACCTTGCTCTTCAACTGATTGCTTTTGCACATTTACCGTATTAGCTGCGGGCAACTTATTAACAGTTTCGGTGCTAGCTAACACATTGCTAGCATCTGTTTTCGCATTGATATCAGGGCTCAGAGCTTTAGGTGTATCAATAGCTGCCGGTATAACAGAACTGTTGGTTGCATTAAGTTCCATTTTCACCACTCCTGTTTTTATTATTAATAATAGAATTTGCCGCTATTATGAATCTAAGGGATCTAACTTAAGGAAATGAGCGTTTACAATCTCATTAAGACTTCCCCAAAGTTCGCTATCAAATGAATACAACAAAGGGAGAACCGCTACCGGCTCTCCCTTTAATCAATTAGCTAAATAATATCAGCTCTTGTATCAACATAAGGCCAAACCTTATTCTGTAGCCTAAGGCTTACAGCAGTGACAATGCAGCCTGTGGAAGCTGGTTAGCCTGTGCAAGCATTGCAGAAGATGTTTGCGATAGAATTTGCTGCTTAGTTAACTCAGCAGTTTCTTTGGCAAAATCTACATCTTGAATACGGCTACGTGCATCAGACACGTTAGTTTGTACATTGTTCAAGTTGTTGATGGTGAAGTTCATACGGTTTTGTACCGCACCCAAGTCAGCTCGGTTGCTATCGATGCTAGCGATTGCAGAGTCAATAACCGCTAAAGCGTCTTGCGCACCTTGCTCGTCACCGATGTCTATATCACGTACTGTTGATAGGCTAGAAGCTGTACCAGCTCCTGTAATCGCACCAGTTGTACCAGTAACAGTAAATGCATCTGTTGATGAGAACTCAAGCTCAGAGTTAACGACTACACCACCAGCATCTACAGTATCAGCAGTACCTGCAACACCATTAGTTACTGTCGCCATAGTCATAGTACCGCCAGCTGGACCAACGGCCTTAACACCCGCAACATCGTCAGCAGTAATGCTTAACTTACCAGTGCCTGAATCGAAGCTCGCTGAGTGACCATCTTTACCAATCGCTGTAGCAAGCTCTTCCATGCTACCGTTAAATTTACTTAAATCGTAAGAGTCTGTACCAATTTCAAGCGTACCTGTATCTGCTGCTGTCATACCTGCAATTTCAACAGAAGCTTTAGTCGAAACCGTCACGCCAGTTCCTAGGTCATTTAACGCTTGAGCTGCTGCTTTTGCGTCCATACCTGAAATATCAGTTGCAACTGAAGTACCAGCTGGTCCACTTAAAACAACATCGCTTGCACCTGTACCTGTACCGTAAGCAGTGCCTGCCGCTGCAGCTGCGCCAAATACAGTGCCTGCGCCTGTTTTCTGATCTTGACCAATCGCATTAGCTGAAACGTCGCTAAGTGACAAAGAAATAGTTTGATTCGCTTCTGAACCCACTTGGAAGTTTTGAGTACCGTAACTACCATCTAGTAGTTTCTGACCACCAAATGATGTTTGGTCAGCAATACGGGTCAATTCAGTTTGTAGAGAAGAAATCTCTTTTTGCATTGCGCCGCGATCTTCCGCAGAGTTTGAACCGTTAGCTGATTGCAAAGAAAGGTCACGCATACGTTGAAGAATATTTGTAGACTCTTGCATTGCACCTTCAGCTGTTTGCGCAATTGAGATACCATCGTTAGCGTTACGCATTGCAACACCGATACCGTTGATTTGGCTAGTCATACGGTTAGAAATTTGTAGACCCGCTGCATCGTCTTTTGCACTGTTAATACGTAGACCAGATGCTAAACGCTCCATTGAGGTTTTTTGATTGCTTCCAGCGCTGTTTAGGTTATTTTGCGCTTTCATCGAGGTGACGTTAGTGTTTACTGAAATAGCCATTATTAATTCCCTCTTACCTTGCTTTAGACTGTACTAATTAACAGTACTTATATTAGTGCCTGTCTTTCTAAAGCCAGGCGAATCATGTTGGTTACAGTATATTTAACGGCACGATCTTTTTAAGCTTTAGTATTTATTTTTCAATTTCGCAAAATAAATTTTAAAACTCAACAAATCAATAACTTAACCCACGCCACCTATTAACTAGATATGCTCGAAATACGAAAGCAACCAAAACAAACTCAATAGGTTAAACCTAGAAAAGCGCCTGTCGGCCTGAGCCGTATTTGAAAAGTGGGACAAAGGTTGACAACGATGACTCATATATTAAAGAGTTAGAAGCGATAGGGAATAGAAACAGTTGAGAGGCACTGGCAGTTCGAGAACATTAACAATCAAAGTAAGGCTTATATAAAATAAAAAAGCTTCGATATTACTACCGAAGCTCTATATAACGTCAATTTAAACACGCTGCAGCCACTCTAAGCTACCAACTGCTTATCTTAACCCAGTAATGAAAGCGCCGCTTGTGGCAACTGGTTGGCCTGTGCAAGCATTGCAGAAGAGGTTTGCGACAGAATTTGCTGCTTAGTTAGCTCAGCAGTCTCTTTTGCAAAATCAACATCTTGAATACGGCTACGTGCATCTGACACGTTAGACTGTACATTACTTAAGTTATTGATAGTAAAGTTCATACGATTTTGAACCGCACCTAAGTCAGCTCGATTGCTATCGATGCTTGCAATAGCCGAGTCTATAACGGTTATCGCGTCTTGTGCACCTTGCTCGTCAGTAATATCAATATCGCGCACAGTAGATAAAGCAGATGCTGAACCTGCTCCGGTAATAGCGCCACTAGTACCCGTTACAGTAAATGCGTCTGTAGATGCGAACTTAAGCTCAGCATTAACAACAACGCCACCCGCATCAACCGTATCAGCAACACCAGCGGTACCGTTAGTGACAGTAGCAATTGTCATTGTGCCACCAGCTGGGCCAACCGCTTTAATACCAGCAACATCGTCAGCAGAAACACTTAATTTACCTGTACCCGCGTCAAAGCTTGCTGAGTGACCGTCTTTACCAATAGCCGTAGCAAGATCTTCCATGCTGCCATTGAATTTGCTTAAGTCGTAGGTATCGGTACCAATTTCAAGAGTACCATTGTCGGCCGCTGTCATACCTGCAATCTCAACGGTTGTCTTTGTCGAAACATCAACCCCTGTACCCAGTGCATTTAGCGCTTCAGAAGCGGCTTTTGCGTCCATAGCTGAAATATCGGTAGCTACAGATGTTCCTGTTGGGCCGCTAAGAATAATATCGGTCGCTCCCGTAGCAACCCCATATGTTGTACCAGCTGCTGCAGCTGCACCAAATACTGTGCCGGCACCCGTTTTTTGGTTTTGGCCAATCGCGTTTGATGACACATCATTTAGCGACAAAGAGATGGTTTGGTTTGCTTCAGAACCCACCTGGAAGTTTTGAGTGCCGTAACTACCATCAAGTAGTTTTTGTCCACCAAATGAAGTCGTATCTGCAATACGTGTCAGTTCTGTTTGTAATGATGACATCTCTTTTTGCATCGCGCCACGGTCCTCTACTGAGTTTGAACCGTTAGCTGATTGCAGGGATAAATCACGCATGCGCTGCAAGATGTTAGTTGACTCTTGCATCGCACCTTCTGCGGTTTGTGCAATAGATATACCGTCATTGGCGTTACGCATAGCAACACCAATACCATTAATTTGGCTGGTCATACGGTTAGAGATCTGCAGACCCGCAGCATCATCTTTGGCGCTGTTAATACGCAAACCTGACGATAAGCGCTCCATTGATGTTTGCTGACTTGAACTCGCCTTGTTCATGTTGCTTTGGGCTTTCATTGATGTGACATTAGTATTAACGCTAATAGCCATGGTGTAATCCTCTTCTTAGTTGGTTTGCCAAGATTGGTTACTTGGCTAAAATTGTTAATATTTCAATTATCAAACTGAATCTGTATCACCATTGCCGCTGTTCTTGGCAAAGTGTTTTTTATTTGACTTGTCTACCGTGCAATAAACATCATTAACTTAATGAATATTAACAAACACTTAACCGTCAAATTTTTATCTTTCTAGTTGTAGCTAAACATTTCAGGTTTATTAATGCTTTTTTTGTGCCAACATTTAGATTAAATCAAAATTATTTAATCTTTTATTTACCTATTACTTACAAGTCATATCGCTTAGCGCGTTATGAAAGGTCAGCTTTTATAAATAATCAAAAAGCGACATAGAGCCAACCTTACTAAATACGCTAGATACCGCATTAAGCGACATCTGCTGCTTTTCAAATTCAGTTATCGCTTCGGCGTAATCTAAATCTTCCAGTAGTGACAGTGCAGACTGGTTGACCAACTGTTCCTCTTTATGCGTGCTGGTATAGTTTTCTAGACTCTTTAAACTATTACCTGCCACACTGCGGCTGGTTGCCATCTGCTCTTGACCGCTACTTACGTTATTCAATAACTGTGCCATTTCCGCTTGCCCTTGCGGAGAATTCAATTTACCACCGTCTTCAAGCAACGCTATTGCGCTATTTAAGGTATCGAATATGTTTGAATTTTGCTCAGGAGCTAACTCAAAGGTATCACCCACTTCAGGTGTACCTTTCAGCTGTAATTCAATGCCATCTACCGTTAGAGGTTGAGTCGCATCAAAATTTGGAATTGTGGTTACCGTGCCAGCAGAATCTGTCACATTAACATCAAGCCCACCCGCCCCATTATCAACGAAGTCAAAGGTATAGTTGCCCGCAACAGGTAAAGTGGGGTCGGTTATCTTTGCGCTTTCGACGCTAAAGCTACCTTGTTGGGTTGACGAATAATTGACGCTGTAATCGCCAATCGCATTGGCAGCATTCATAAAGACGCTGTCGCCTGGAATATTACTGCCTACTGTAACGCCTGATGCTACAACCGAATCCCTTATGCCGGAGTCGCCGCTGTAGACCACCTTGCCATTGTTATCAAAAGCAAAGGATTCCGAGTTAGTTTTAAAACCGCCAAACAGGCTATTACCGGATTCATCTTTGCTGTTGGCAATAGATAGCAGCTCTTCTAAACTGCCGCGCATCTCATCGGCAATAGTTTGCCGATCGGCATCACTGAGTGTGCCGTTTACTGAACGCAGCATCTGTTCACGCATGCTCTCAACCACATTTTCAGCATTACCAATTTTACTTTCGCTAATGGCCAAACGATTTGAAGCGTAATCGATATTCTTTATAAACTGATCAACCACAGCGCCTTGTTGCTTAAGGTTATCAATACCGATTGCAGCAACGGGATCATCCCCAGCAGTACTGACCTTTTTCCCTGTGGCTAACTGCTCCATGATTTTGCTAGTCGCAGACTGGCTTTTCATCACGTTAGTCGTAGTTTGGTTAAACATTTGCGCCGTTGAGATTCTCATGCTGTTTTCCTTTCTCTACTCTTTAATGCCGGATTAGCGTAGTGAGCTAAACAAGGTATTAAATATTTCCGTCGCGGTAGTCATGATCCGCGCCGACGCTTGATAAGACTGTTGAAAGCGCATCAAATTTGCTGCTTCTTCATCGAGATTAACACCCGATACACTTTGCACTCGGGTATAAGCTTGATTGTAAATAGCACCTGCAGAGCCCACTGCAATTTCAGCTGACTTTGTTTTGCCGCCAATATCGAGTTTGGTATTTTCAAATACGTCAGTCAGAGTTGTACTGCCACCATTCATTATTTTACTTTCGCTGAGCTTGGCCATATTCACTAAGTTACTGTTGTCACCTTCTGCAAATGACAAGTCAAAAGTAAATTGCTCTTTGGTGGTTGCGGTGGAATCTACTTCAAAAGTGAAACCGTTAGCAGTTATGCTTGGCGGTGTATAGGGCGCTGCAGGCCCTAGCGATGTGCCCTGTGCATCGAACACTTCAAAGGTTGGCGGAAGTGCTGATGGGTCTATTTCGAAAGTTAACTCTGAACCTGTAGTTGGAAAGCCTGCTGCATTTCGATTGTCTATGCTGACAAGATTGATACTGGTGTTACCGGAGTTTGCCGCGTCCGCGGTAACTTTTGGCGCTGCAGCGGCAATGCCTTTGCCATCAGTCATGGTGACAGATAATGCAGTTGCTGCACTTGAAGTTGGACGGATCTCAAATTTATCGCCTGAAGCCATCGCACCACTATCAATACTTATACTAAATCCGTTAGCACCTTCTAATGTCGTACCATTTAGTGTTAGTGGGGTAACGTTTCCGCTTTGGGCATCTTTTAGCTCATAGGTCGATGGTGCGGTAAAGCTTAATTCATAACTATTTCCAGTAAGCGCACCAACATCGTCAATATTGACGGCTAGATTGGCATTACCAGTATTGGTTGATAATGCGCCAACTCGACCTAATTGCATTGAAGGATCATTAATATCGGTAAAGATATTACTGCCCACTTGCCCATTAAGATCAAAACCTTGGGCTTGCGCTTGATTAAATGCATCTGCAATGCCTAAAGCAAACTGGCCGAGTTCAAGCTGCGCCGGCATTAAGGTATCGTCTCTGTAATTAACAAGAGCACCGAGTTGACCGCCTATTTTTGATCCGTCGACCACTAAGCTCTTACTTCCTGATGAAGCCGTTATTTGCAATTCATTGGCATGTGGATCGCCAGGTTTAGTGCCAACTTGCATTGATAGTTCGCCGGAGACCAACATGATTGATCCTCCGAGCATGACGCTTTTAGCGCCCGAGTCGAGTGGAACCACATTAACTTCAGCATATTCGCTTAGTTCTAGAATCAACGCATCTTGCTTATCCAGCAACTGCATATCCTGACCCTGAGACTTCATTAGCTCACGGTTGATATTGCCAAGCTCATTACTGATCTCATTGATTCTATCGGTGACAGCAGAGATCTGGTCATTAGTTTGGTTCATCTGACCATCTAGATGCTGCTGCATTTGGTTGACATTATTTGCCAACTGGTTGGCATTGGTCAGCAGTGAATCTCGCAAGCCTAAATCATCAGGAATATCAGATAAGCTATTTATGCCTGCAAAAAATTCGTTCAACGATGCAGGTACCGCAGAGCCTATTTGTGAAAATAGTTGATCGAGTTCTGACATCTTGCTGTAGCTAGTTTGTGCTTCGCTGGCAGCAGTGGTGCCTATACGTAACTCTCTCGCTGCGTAGTCGTTATAGACTCGTTTAACGTCTGATACATAAGTGCCCGCGCCATAAAAATTGTTACCCAATCGCTGAGATTCTAAGCTCGATTGCGACGCAACCTGACGGTTGTAGCCTTCGGTATTAGCATTAGCAATATTATTACTGGTAATAGCCAGTTGCGATTGTGACGCTAGCACTCCGGTGCGAGCAATACTAAGCAAGTCCATTGACATTAGTAACGACTCCCCATTACAAGTGGCTCTGCATTTTGATTAATCATTTTGTCGCCCCTTGTAAAACATCTTTAAAATCTCGTGTGATTGTTTTCATAACCTGCATGACTTTATCGGCATACTTTGGGTCAGTGGCGTAACCCGCATCTTGCAGAGACTGCACAAATGCAGCAGGGTTAGCCGCTTTTTTCATAGCGTCTTGGTAGCGTTCGCTATTAGAGACAAATGATACAAAGTCATTAAAGCTCTGCCCGATATCTTCATAGACGCGAAAATCTGCTTTCTGCTTAACCGCTACGCCCTGTTCATACTCCAGCGTGCTGACTTGTGCTTTATCACCTTGCCAACGGTTATCAGCTTTAATATTGAATAGATTATTGCTTTGCTGACCGCCCGCACCTTTCACCATCTTTTGGCCCCAACCAGTTTCTAGTGCCGATTGCGCGATGAGCACTTCAGGGGTGGTTCCCAGCTCTTGCGCCGCTTTTTCAGCGTGTGGGTAAAGACGGCTAACAAATTCGTCTTGACTGGTAAAATCAGCTTGAGATTTATCAGCGGTTAATGCCGCCGACGGCAAGACTTTGCCACTTAATAAAGCATCTAAGGTTTGTGGTGCCACGGCTGTATTTGCGGTTGAGTTAGTCAAAGTTTCAACGGGCGCAGCACTCATACTTCTTGTGGCCGGCATTTGCAGCGCATGTGGGTTATCAAGCGTAAAAGCATTTGATTTAGCTGAGCTGTTACTGTCGCCTCTTAATACGGACGCTGGCGTCATTGGGCTATTTGCAGGGTCGAGTTGTTGCACCATTAAATCAGCTAAACCCAGCATGCCTTCACCAGACAGGTTGAGCGACATCTGTTGATCGTGCATCTGCTCGTAAAACTTCGTGTATTGGCTGTTCATTGGGCTGTCGGATTCGAACACAGCGTTAGCATCTCGCATACTGGTCATCAGCATCTGTACGAAAATACCTTCAAACTGTTGTGCCACTTCTTTTAGTGCACTGTTCTCGCCATTCCGGGCTTTGGATCTGAGTGAGTCCAACCCTCCCAGATCCAAAAATTGCGATGCATTCGACAGCTTATCCATGACTACTTCCCACTAAAACCGACAATTTTTAGATTATTATCAGTTCTCCATGCAAAGCCCCTGCCATCTTTAATGCTTCCAGTATTGCTAGCACATCTGATGGCGCAGCTCCTACTAGGTTAACTGCCCGTACTAGCTCGTCTAGCGTGGTGCCAGGATTAAACATAAACATGCGACTATCATCTTCAGCGACATCAATAGTGCTATCGGTAGTGACGACGGTTTGACCACCTGCAAACGGATTGGGCTGCGAAACCTGCGTAGCCTCAGCAATTGTTACCGTTAGACCACCGTGGGTAACAGCAGCTGGCAATAATTTGACGTCTTGACCAACAACAATGGTGCCAGTGCGTGAGTTAACAATCACCTTTGCCGATTCAGCGGCAGGTTCAACTTCAATGTTTTCCAGGGTTGCGAGAAAAGAGACCCGTTGTGAAACATCACGGGGAGCGCTCACTTGCACTGATGCGGCATCAAGTGGTCGCGCCATCCCAGGACCTAATAGGTCATTAATCGCATCTGATAATCTTTTTGCCGTTGAAAAATCAGCCCGACGTAAATTGAAAGTCAGATAGTCACCGGTTGAAAATGGCGTCGCTACCGTGCGCTCAATAATGGCACCATTTGGAATACGACCTACCGTTGGGGTATTTTGAATGACTTTAGAGCCATCTTGCCCTTCTGCGCTAAAACCACTCACCACCATGCTGCCTTGAGCAATCGCATAAACATTGCCGTCAACACCTTTAAGGAAAGTTTGTAGCAGCATGCCGCCACGTAAGCTCTTAGCCTCGCCTAAACTTGAAACCGAGACGTCTAATGTTTGCCCTGGCTTGATAAACGGCGGCATATTAGCGCTAACAGCAACCACAGCCACGTTCTTAATTTTAGGTCTGAAGTTATCGGGCAAGTTAATACCAAAGTTCTTCAACATCGTTTTAAAGGTTTGTTCGGTATAACGGGTTTTCTCACCCGTTCCCGGTAAGCCAACCACTAAACCATAACCTATCAATTGGTTACTTCGCACCCCTTGAACATTGGCAATGTCCTTGATGCGCTGTGCATGTACTGGCGATGCAATCACTAAAATTACACACAGTAATGCCAGTTTAAGTTTCATCATGAAAAGTCCTTAGCTCAGTTAACTCGCTTAAAATTGCTCAACAGCTGCCCTACTCGGCGGTGAAGTACTACAGTCCGCCCAGTACGTTAATACTTATTGTTATAAAATCTAAAACGGCCACCAGCTACCCATAAAGAATGAGCTTAGCCAACCGACTTTTTGAACTTCTGCAAAGGTTCCAGTGCCACTATATTGAATACGTGCATTAGCAACACGAGGAGAGTCAATGGTGTTATCTGGGCGAATATCTTGTGCACGCACAATACCGGTAATACGCACAAATTCGTCACCGTTGTTGATACTTATCCATTTCTCGCCGCGAATAACCAAGTTGCCATTATTGAGCACCTGCATCACGTTGGCAGAGATACTGCCCGACAAGCTATTGCTTTGGTCGGCGTCAGACTCGCGCTTGGTGTTCATGCTGTCTTTGTAGCGCAGGTCGATAGGGTTACCACCAATAGTGACATTTCCACCACCAGCATAAATGGGGTCAAGTGAGAGGTCGGTGCCTTTTTTAATTTCGTTATTGGCGCTCTTTTTCGCTTGAGTCGATTCCATCAACATAACAGTAATAATATCGCCTACTTTCAAGGCTTTAATATCTGAATAAAGGCTAGAGGCTTGGCTGTCTTGATACATTGAACCTGTCGCTGCTATTTTCGTTGGTGGCGCTTCTGGGTAAACAGGCGCGTAATAAGGATCGTCTGCAATTGGCTTTTCATTGGTTGAACTACAACCTGAAAGCGCAGCAATAACGAGTAAAATCCAATAACGATTCATAAATAGTCTCTTTATATTACGGGCAAATCGAATGCCAAAACCTGTGAAAACATGCGAATACTGCACTAATGCTATAAATTCTGATTCACGTACGACAGCATCTGATCGACTGCTGAAATAACCTTTGAATTCATCTCGTAAATGCGTTGGCTTTCAATCAAGTTAACCAGCTCTTCGGTTACATTCACATTGGAGGTTTCAAGTGCCCCTTGGCGAATTGCGCCCATGCCGTCAAGTGATGCAGTGCCTTGTATAGGCGTGCCACTGGCGCCCGTTTCCATATAGAGGTTTTGCCCCATAGGATCCAGACCCGCTGGGTTAATAAAGTCTGACATCGCTAGCTGTCCAACCACTTGGTTTTCAGCATTACCAGGGGTTTTAACCGAGACTTCTCCCTCTGCTGAAACGGTAATGCTAGTGGCATCATCTGGAATAGTGATGGCTGGTTGCACTACATAGCCAGAACCTGGGGTCACAATTTGGCCGGTATCATCGAGGCTAAACTGACCCGTACGTGTATATGCCGCGGTGCCATCTGGCATTTGCACTTCAAAAAAGCCGGGGCCTTCAACCATCAAATCAAGCGAGTTGTCAGTGGTTAGCATGTTGCCTTGAGTAAAGACTTTTTGCGTTGCGACCACTTGAGTACCCGCGCCAATATTCAAACCATTTGGCAGCTTGGTATTTGATGCACTCACCCCACCCGCTTGGTTAACGTTTTGATAGAGGAGATCTTCAAATACCGCACGGCTCTTTTTAAAGCCAACTGTACTGGCGTTAGCAACATTATTCGAAATAACAGAAATATCAGTCTGCTGAGCGTCTAAACCAGTCTTACTTATCCATAAAGCGGGATGCATATTAAATCTCCTAGCTAATGCGCATTAATGAAGCAGATGCTTTATCTGTTTCTTCAGCTGTTTTCATCATTTTGACTTGCATCTCAAACTGACGTTGTATGTCAATCATCGATACCATCTCGTGTACAGCATTGACGTTACTGCCTTCAACGGCCCCACTCAGTAGACCAACGGAAAGGTCAGCTGGTGCGGGTTCACCCGACATTTGACGAAACAGTCCATCTTTGCCGCGCATTAAGTTTTCATTACCAGGGTTGACCAATTTAATACGGCCAACCTCTTCAATTACCTCAGCGGTTGCCCCTGTTGGACGAACAGAGATAATGCCATCTTGAGATATTTCAATTTTTTCGATTGGCAGTGGCAACACAATAGGTCCATTGTCACCCATTAATGGGGTACCTTTATCGTTACGCAATACGCCAGTGGTATCAAAACTTAAACTACCTGAACGGGTATAAGCTTCACCGCCATCATCGGCTTGCACCGCAATCCAACCATCGCCCTTTACGGCAATATCTAAATCTCGACCAGTGGTCTTTATCGGACCATTGGTAAAATCTGCTGACGGAGTCTCTGTCATAGCAAATACACGTGTTGGCAGTCCTTCACCAAAGGCTTGCATTGAACGCGCTTGTGCGAGATCAGCTTTAAATCCATCAGTGTTTGCGTTTGCCAAATTGTTGGCGCTAATGGCCAACGAATTCATATTCTGCTTTGCGCCGCTCATAGCGACATAGAGTAACTTGTCCACGTAATGCTCCGTCAAACTTCCGTCTAACGTATTAATTAGCAAGCATCGTGCCAGAAATCTAATTTACAAATTAAGTATAGAAAGAAGAGTTTACGAATAGAGTAGTGAACTATGATAAGAGAGAGGAAACACGTTGCCGCTGCGGCAACGTGTTTTAGTAAAGTCTGCGAATAGATTAACGGATCTGCAATACCGTTTGTTGCAAGGTATTGTTTACTTCCAATGTACGAGAGTTAGCTTGGAAGTTACGCTGCGCCGAAATCAAATCAACAAGTTCAGTGGTTAAGTCTACGTTTGATTGCTCAAGTGCCGATGAACGAATACTACCGAAGGTACCACTGTTAGCTTCACCCGCTAATGCCGGGCCCGAATCAAGGCTGGCTTTCCATGAGGTGTTACCTGCCTGTGATAAACCTTGTTCATTAGCAAAACGTACCAATGCTACGCGCGCTAATGGCACGGTTGAACCGTTACTATAACTGGCGTTAATCAGGCCATCTGCGCCCACTTCAACGTTAGTTAATCGCCCGACGGTAGTACCATCTTGGGTCAATTCAGTCACTTCAAAAGGTGAGGCATATTGCGTCGGATTATTAAAGTTCAAGGTCAAGGTTTGCGAACCGTCAGCGCCAGGGCCGAGTACATTGGCGCCGCCTACCCCTAGTTGCTCAGTCTGAATAACGGCTGGGTTACTGCCAGTGTATGCACCCGTATCATTAAATGAAACTGCAGCACCTTTCCAACCGCCAGCAGTTTCAGCATTTTTGGTGCCATCGACCAAACCATCACCACTCGTATCAACATCATAGGTTCCGGCTGCAGGGTCAACATTAACTTTCTTACCATCAACAGCGTAGAACGCTACCCAGTTACTCTCACCAGTATGCGCAGCATTAGGAGGACGAACAAAGTAAGTCGTCATCACATGCGGCTCACCAAGCGAGTCGTACATGGTTACTGATGTTGAGTTATTGAATGTATCTGGGTCATCGGGATCGAAATTAGCTGGGTCAAAGGTTTTATCGCCCGCATTAAGGTTCATCTGCAAACCAATATTATCCGTTTTAACCGGACTGCCTGCAGTATCAGGAATTTGTACTGGTTGAGTGGTTGTCAAACTGACAGAGGTTGAGTTGCCATCTTTATCAACCGGGAAGGTTTGTAGGAAATTACCTGCCGAATCGACCATATAATTGTTCGAGTCAAACTTGAATGCGCCAGCACGGGTAAATGAGTGGTCTTGAGAACCGACTTCAGAAGAGGTCACAAAGAAGCCACCACCGTTAATCGCCATATCAAGCGAGTTATTGGTAAACTGTAAACTACCTTGATGGAACTGCTGCGCCACTTGGCTGGTTGCCACGCCACCACCAACGGTTGTTTTGCTGTTAGCGAAAATAGAGCTGGCGTAAACATCGGCAAATTCAGCGCGAGACTCTTTAAAGCCAGTAGTGTTTACGTTAGCGATATTGTTTGCCGTTGTATTTAGATCTTTTTGCGCAGACGATATACCGCTCAAAGCAATGTTAAATGACATAGTTCACCTCAATCCTTGTTCAATTCGTTTTAGCAGAGGCAGTACTTGCCGCTACTATTAATATCTGTCGGACGTTTACGATTCTGATACCGCTAATACATCACTGATTTTAATGCCACCCACGCCACGTAAATTCAAAATAGCACCGGTTGCTGCAGTACCTAATGAAACGCTGGTCACATGTGCGTAGGTTGAAACGGGGAGCTCTTCACTCTTACCGTCAACGTTACCCGTCACTTTAAGGGTATAGCTGCCTTCAGCCACCGGTTCACCATTTTTGCCCATGCCGTCCCAAGTAATATCGACGTTACCGCCTGCACTACCATCAACGGAAAAAGTAGAAATAAGCTGGCCAGTTTCATCTTCAACGCGAACCGTTAAGTCCTTAATCGTTTCCGGGGTACTGACAATCGCTTTTATGTTGGGCTCATCGGCAGACACATAACCTGTATCCGATGGAATTAACACTTTCTGACCCACAAGGCCTGACGCCTGCAGCGCTTGGCTCGAGGTTGTTAATGCATTGAGGTTAACAATCTCTTCATTAAGTTTGCTGATCCCATCAACGGTTGAAAACGATGCCATCTGCTGGATCATTTGGTCATTATCGACCGGTTTAAAGGGATCTTGCATCGACAACTGTTGACTCAATAACGAGAAGAAATCTTCTTGAGATAGCTCCTGACTATTAGGCTCAGGTATTGAGTTTTCTGCCGGCAAACGAAGGCTATCTAAAAACGGGTTACCGGTTGTAGATGTCTGCTCTGTCGACGCACTAGCTTGTGTCGTCGCTTGCGATGCTTGTGGCGTAACGGCTCCTGCCTGTTGCGGCTGAGCGGTTGCCGATTGCGTGTTATTGAGCGGATTAATCAGGCTCAAAATTTACCTCCAGCTTTCACTGAGTTACTTGCCAATTCTAAGAGTTTGCTGAAGCATCGATTTCGCTGCATCAGTGACTTGTACATTCATTTGATAGGAGCGAGAGGCTGAGATCATGTTTGCCATCTCCTCCATCACGTTAACGTTGGGCTTATAGATAAAGCCGTCAGTGTCTGCCATTGGATGGCCGGGAGAAAATTCTTTATTTAAGGGTAAGTCACTTTCAACAATACCTTTAACCGCCACGGACTGTGATGCACTTTGATGCTGTTGTGCTTTGCTCATTTCGGCTTCAAAAATAGGATGACGTGCGCGGTAAGTCTCGCCAGCACTGCTCGATACGGCATCGGCATTAGCAATATTACTGGCTGTGGTATTGAGTCTGACTGATTGCGCAGACATACCTGAACCTGCGACGTTAAATATATTAAATAAACTCATAATTAATCGCCTCTAATCGCTTTTTTCATACCTGAGAACTTACCGTCAAGAAAACCGAGGGACATCTGATACTCAAGTGCATTTTGCATGAATGCAGATTGCTCTTGTTGGATATCAACGGTATTGCCATCACCCGTATCGGGTTGATTAGGTACACGGTAAGCGACGTTTTGCTGAGTTAACGCTGCCATATCAAAATGTTTACCATCGCTCTTAGCCATTGCTAAGCCCGATTGACGTGACTGCGCAGAATTCATCGCTTTGGCAAAATCCACATCACGTGCTTTATAGTTTGGTGTGTCGGCATTGGCAATATTTGAAGATAGGACCTCTGCACGTTGGGAGCGTACGCCCAAAGTGTATTGATGAACTCCTAATGCTTTATCAAAACTAATCGCCATAAAATTGCCTCCTCAGCTCAGTGTCTGAAATAAAGCAATTGGTGTGCCAAAATAGTTAAAACAAGTAAAAATAGAGGTATATCTAGGATGCAGCGATGTCAAAAGGAAGATTTTACAAGATAAGAGGGTGTCAAAATTGCGTTAAACGCCGTTGAAACACCCTAAATACGATAACTTAACTGCGCTTTTGGTAATAGATCCCTGGATTACAGCGGATCATGTCAAACTCTTCAGATAACCCAGCAATAGACTCCGAGGCGCCTAAGAAGAGAATACCATTTGGGTTCAATGCGGCAGCAAATTGCCGCAGTATTTTCCGCTTTGCCTCTGGCGAAAAGTAGATCAGCACATTGCGGCAAAAAATGATGTCAAACTTGCCGAGTAAAGTATAACTTTCAAGCAAGTTGTGCGCTCTAAAGTTAACCAACTGCTTTACATTATTCTTAATCGCCATGTTGCCTGAAGGCAAAGTATCAAAGAACTGACGCTTCCTTTCCTCTGACAAGCCTCGCCCCAACGCTAAGTTATCATATTCCGCTTTTTTACAGCGTTCTAACATGGATGGAGACAGATCTGTCGCAAGAATGCTTGCACCGCTAGGCAATTTGCCAGGGCGACGTTGCTGATGCTCTAGAATGGTCATACTTAACGAGTACGGCTCCTGCCCTGAGGAACATGCCGCCGACCAAATTTTTATAGGCCGACCCAGTCGACTGTAGTTTGGCAGTAAAGTATTTGCTAATAACTCAAAGGGGTAACGGTCGCGAAACCATAAGGTTTCATTGGTGGTCATCGCATCAATCACTTCAGTACGAAGTTGACGCTCAGTCGGTTTCATCGAATGCTTTACCACATCCGACAAAGAGGGCAAATTATATTTGCCCATTAGTGGTGCCAATCGGCTACGCACTAAATATTGCTTGTTCTCTCCAAGCACAATACCGCTATGCTGCTCTAGAAATAGCCTGAATTGATGGTACTCGTTTTCAGCAAGTGATTTATTCGGCACTCTAGTATCCTAAATATCTATAAAACAAAGCCGCACAGTAGCTGCAGCTTAACAACAATCGCAGGTTTATACATTAGCCCCCAAGGAAACACAAGCAGGAGTTGGCTCCCTTGGGGCTACGAAACGTTGTAATAGTGCGGATTATAAGCTTAAGTGCTTGTTTACAGCCGCTGCTAGCTCATCTGGATTAAATTTCGCGATAAAATCATTGGCGCCTACTTTCTGAACCATCGCTTGGTTGAACACGCCACTAAGCGAGGTATGCAGCACGACTTTGATGTTTCTCAATTTAGGGTCATCACGTATTTCAGCCGTCAATGTGTAACCATCCATCTCTGGCATCTCAATATCTGAAATGATCAACGGGATCTCTGTTGAAACATCATCTAACTCTGCCGCTATTTCACGTAACTTATCTAATGCCTCTTTACCATCTTTAGCGGTATCGATTTGCAAGTCTAACGAGCTTAACGCACGAATGATCTGCTTACGGGCAACCGATGAATCATCTATCACCATGATGTGATGGTGCAGATCTCTATCAATGGTCAGCTTATCATCAAGCTCTTTACTGATATTGGTATTAACGGGTGAGATTTCGTCCAAGATCTTCTCAACATCTAAGATCTCTACTAATTCATTTTCTATCTCGGTGACTGCTGTGAGGTAAGAACCGCGGCCAGCGCCTTGAGGTGGCGGCATAATGGCTTCCCAGTTCATATTGATAATACGCTCAACAGAACTCACTAAGAAGCCTTGTACACTGCGGTTGTACTCAGAGATGATAATGAAACAGTTTTCGATGTTCTCAATTGGGCGACCACCTGTGGCTGCGCTTAAATCGATCACTGAAATTGTCATACCACGTACATGAGCAATGCCACGTACGTTTGAATTGAGCCTAGGTAAACTGGTTAACGGAGGGCATTGCAGCACCTCTTTTACCTTAAATACGTTAATGCCGAATCGTTGACGCCCATTAAGTTTAAATAACAACAACTCTAGTCGGTTCTGCCCAACCAATTGCGTTCGCTTATTTACTGATTCAAGAATGTTCGACATGAAAATTTGCCTTGTACTTATTTTTATCGATTAAATCTAAAAGATTCAATTTAGTTGAGTGACCACTTATTACGTTGATTTAGCGCATCGATGCTGCCGATACTGATCAATATAATTAACACCTACATTTAGGCATGCTACTTGCTTAGCTTGTATTATCTGATTTTAGCGTTGCGATTTTAGTCAACTTTATGACACCCGACGATTTAATGAGTTCGCTACAGAAATTCTAAAATAACACGACTTAGGTGCATTCTAGCGAATCAAGCTGGTGTATTCATTATGAAAATAATTTTTTGGCTCTTTTTAACCGTATTATTTGTACCCATCGCCGCTATTGCAAATACAGATCAACTTGCTAGCGTACCTTCTATATCGACCATTTCACGATTAGCTATAGCCGCAGTTGAAGAAAAAATCGAAGCCCCTGATAAAGCTAAGATAAATATCACTCCTCAGAGCCTCGATAGTCGTGTCAGCTTACCGAGCTGCTACTTGCCGATTAAAGCTGAAATTGCCAGTGACCGAGCTATCAGGCGTAACAACACGATAAAGATCAGTTGCGATAGTCCAGATTTAAGTTACCCGTGGCAAATATTTTTATCGGTGAGGGTTGATATTCTCTATCCGGTGGTCGTGGCTAAATCTACCTTAGGTCCAGGCGACCTGCTATCAAGCAGTGATGTCGAAATCGATTATGTAGAGCAAACCACACTGCGCGGTCAACAATTTGACCAAATAGATCAAGTGGTAGGTGCACGATTGAAGCGTCGTGTCGCGCCCCAGCAACCTATTTTCAATAATCACCTTTGCATTGTTTGTAAAGGAGATACTGTTTCTATATTCGCCCGCTCAGAAAATTTTGAAATTAAGACCGTTGGCGAAGCCCTACACGATGGGAATCTGGGCGATAAAATCCGTATCAAAAACACTCATTCGCAAAAAACATTGAATGCAAAAGTCACCGCTGTTGGCCAAGTTGAAGTAAGAATGTAAAATAAGCCTAAAGTTAATAGTTATCGCGCCGATAGCATGTGTAAGAAAGTCTCTTTATTCAATGTTGGATACCAAAATGGCTATGGATATTAAACAAGTAAATAGCGCGGCAACATCGCGTATAAACAGCAGTAACGCGGGCAAAGGCTCTGCAGCACAAAGTGCGCCAGCCGCCCCAGCACAAACTGCAGCAGCACAAAAAGCCGACTCTGTGTCAATTACGCCACAGGCTCAACAATTGCAAAATGTACAGACAAAGATGGCTGATATGCCTGATATAGACCAAAAGAAAGTGGACGAAATTAAAGCGGCTATTGCTGAAGGTCGTTACAAAATCGATCCAGATAAGCTTGCAACTAATATCGCAAACTTTGAGAGTGATCTCAGCGATTTAAACTAAATGTCGCCGTTAAACGCGGATTAAGGCAAAACAGATAAGGCCATTATGACTAATTTATCTCATCTTTTAAGCTCACAACATACCGTGTTGACTGAGCTTAAAGCCGTTATCAGTCAAGAAAAGCAAGCACTGCAATCGCAAGATGCAGACAACTTGTTAGCGCTTGCGAGCACAAAAGCAACCTTACTTGATAACTTAAAACATAACGATGAGATGATAGCCGTACAGCCTGATAAAAGTATATTAGAGACCGATGCCACTTTATCTCAGCAAGTTAGCCAAGCAAAGGAGTTGCTCGCTGAGTGCCAACAACTCAACGCTGAGAACGAGTCTTTAATCGAATTGAGCTTAGCCAGCTTAAATCGCTTTTCTCAAGCACTGCAGGTCAGTCGAAATTCTACCAGCCTCACCTATGATGGCAAAGGCCGCACCTCAAGTATCTCCAGCTTAGGTAATAATTTAAAAGCTTAAACACCTAAAGTATCAAAAGAAAAAGCGAAGCTAAGTGCTTCGCTTTTTTGGGTTCTAGGCTCGAGTATTAGCGGTGCTAGGTGCTAGGTGCT